>CAZQFD010000010.1:0-212 GCA_964592535.1 uncultured Lachnospiraceae bacterium
ATATGATAATATAAGAAAAGAGGAAGATAGTGCCCGCGCGATAGACGAAAATGGTGAAGAGGTCTATATACATGATATAGACATGGAATTGCCGAAAGCCGTAAAAAAAGCGAGAGCTCTACCGGCGCCATTGTTCTACATAGACTATCTTAGGAAGAATACTGAGCCTGTAACGATAGTAGCGGTAGGACAGATTACGAATCTTGGGCATG
>CAZQFD010000010.1:222-8771 GCA_964592535.1 uncultured Lachnospiraceae bacterium
CTCTAAGGTAGAAAAGATCGTTATCATGGGCGGAGGACATAGAGAAAGCAATGTCAGCGCCTGTGCGGAAGCTAATATATGGCATGATCCGGAAGCCGCGCAGATCGTGCTTGAGAGTGGCGCGGATATTCTCTTCGTTCCTCTTGACGCTACACATAAGGCTTACATAACGCTTGATGAATGTAGAAGATTAAGTCTGAAAAATACCTTTTCCACAAGGCTCGCTTCAAGGCTTATTGAACATAGGATAAAGGTTCATGACCTGAGCGGTTCGTTGGAGGTGAGGAATGCCGGCACAGTACATGACGCTTTAGCTGTTTGTGCTGCTATAGACGAGACCGTGCTTCAGGATGTGCGATGTGTAAATTGTAGAGTATCTTTTGGCGGTGCCGGAGATGGGGAACTCGTGATCGATAAGAGAGAAAAGACGGAAGCAGCTAATTGTTCTTATGCTTTTAACGCCGACAGGGATAAGTTTATAGATATGTTGATAGACAGACTGTAGTATAGTCTAAAGGCACCGAATCACCTAGGTGATCTGGGGAGTAGCTTCTGCGAAGCTCCTTCTTTTGTTTACCGAAAGAAAATATAAAGTCCGACATCCGAGCCCGTCTAAAGCCCCTTCGACCCGATGTTTTCATAGGTCACGTTCACCTCTCCCCTTGACAAACCCCGCTTCAAATAGTAAAATGTTCAAAATTTAAAGAAAAGCGACAAAAATGAACAAAATTCCAGGATCAAAAACTCGAGATCCAAGGCAGAATCTCGTATCCCAAGACCAAAAAGGCAAGGAGGAGAGCACATGAAGATCTTTAAAAATATAGACCCTGCTACCACTCTTATACCATTTGGCATCATATTGCTCTGCTGTGCGGCATTCCTTGTCGCCCCGGAAAGCTCTACGGAAGCGTTGGGAGCTGTCAGGAGCTTTATAGATGATAAGTTCGGGCTGTATTACCTCGTTATAGGGCTTGGGATATTCATCACGGCGCTCTACCTGGCTTTCTCAAAGTACGGTGGTATAAGGCTCGGGGGCAAGGACGAGAAGCCACGTTACAGCGGATTTTCATGGGGAGCTATGATGTTTACGTCGGGACTTGCCGCCGATATACTCTTTTATTCGCTCTGCGAATGGATGCTCTATGCCTCGGAGCCGCGTATAGCGGAGCTTGGTTCCGTTCAGGATTGGGCCTCCACGATACCGCTTTTTCACTGGGGCCCTATACCTTGGAGCTTCTACGCCGTTCTCGCGGCCTGCTTCGGGTTCATGCTTCATGTGCGGGGCTGCAAAAAACAAAAATATTCCGAGGCCTGCCGTGCGCTGCTCGGCAAGCATACGGACGGGCCGTTAGGGAAGCTCATAGATGTATTGGCCGTATTCGCACTGCTTGCGGGCACGGCTACGACATTTTCGCTCGCAACGCCGCTCATGAGCCGCGCTGTCTGTGAGATCTTGGGGATATCGGATTCTAAGTGGATAAGTATAGCGCTCCTAGTGTTTACCTGCGCCGTCTATACGGTCTCTGTCATGCGGGGCATTAAGGGTGTAAAATGGCTCGCCGAGGTGTGTATGTATATCTTCTTTGTGCTGCTCATCTATGTGCTGGTATTCGGTGGGGAGGCCGTATATATATTTGAGACGGGATTTACCGCGATCGGAAATCTCGCGAGGGAGTTCATCGGGCTCGCGACCTATACGGATGCGCTCAGGGAGACATCATTCCCGCAGAACTGGACGATCTTTTACTGGGCGTATTGGATGGTATGGTGCGTGGCCTCGCCCTTTTTCATGGGGAGCATATCAAAAGGGCGCACGGTGAAGCAGGTAGTGCTCGGTGCGCTTATATTCGGGCTTAGCTCCACTTTTATCTCCTTTATCATATTTGGCAATTATTCTCTGGGGCTTCAAATGCACGGCACGTTAAACGTCATGGGGATATACGCGGAGACGGGCAGCCTATATGAGACTATCATCACGATACTTAATACCCTGCCCCTTCCGCAGCTTGTGATGGTGATCCTGATACTTTCGATGGTGGCATTTTACGCGACCTCCTTCGATTCCATCACACTGGTCGCGGCCAATTATTCTTATAAAAAGATGGATGAGAGTCAAGACTCCTCCGCCGGCATGAAGCTCTTTTGGTCCATACTGCTGATAATGCTGCCTGTCGCACTGATCTTTTCGGAAAATAGTATGTCGAACCTACAGACCGTGTCCATCATAGCGGCCTTTCCGATAGCTATCGTTATATTGCTCATCATAGGAAGCTTCTTTAAGGATGCAAAGCGATACCTTGAAAGCTGAAAAGAAGACAGAGCCTATATCTGACTCTCTCCCTTTTACGCGAGAACTATTATGATACATTGAGATCTGCAGAGACTTTGTGCGCTGCTGTACTCGTGCCGACCGCACGGCAGCGAAAGCTCTAGAGCGCCAGATCGTCAGTGCATTGGAGCGGATCATATCTTATATTGTTTTTCAGCATAGGGGCGATCTGAGCCTTCTCTCTCTGTTTTATTTGAAGGATCTCATAAATATCTCAAAATAATCCTCGTCAGAGAGCTTTAAGGGATCCGCGTCTATATTGCCTCCTCGCACATCATGCACACGCTTGGGATAAAGCTTTATCTCTTCTTCGGTGATACCCGCGTCGCTCATCTTCAGATCGTCGCAGCCTACCGAGACGATGAGCTCGTCCAGAGCCTTCACGAAGTCCTTGCCTGAGCTTGCGTCTTTTACACCCATAGCCTTAGCCATTTTTATCATCTGTTCTTCGGCAGCCTTCCTCTCCGCGAAAAAGTCATAATAGGCATGAGAGACCATGATGAGGCCCGCGCCGTGTATGAGATCTTCGTGATAGCTGCCCATGACGTGTTCCATGGTATGCTCCGAGGTGCACATCATGTAATAGCCCGCGAGCGTATTGGCGACGGCCATGTAGTAACGGGCTTCTCTGTCGTTGCCGTCTTTATAAGCTATCGGCAGATATTTGGCTATCAGCTCGATGGCCTTTAGGGCAAACATCTCGCCCATGACGTGCTCATTCTTATTTATGACGCTTTCCGTCGCGTGGAAGAAGGCGTCCATACCCTGATAAGCGGTATATTTAGGCGGTACGCTCATCATGAGGTCAGGGTCTACTACCGATATGGTAGGGAACATAGAAGGGAAGAAGATGGCCGTCTTTTCCTGCACTGCGTCATTCGAGATGACTGAGGCCATGTCTACTTCGCTTCCCGTGCCTGCCGAGGTGGTGATGGCTACGATAGGGATAGCGTCGAACTTCGCGTGCTGCTTTCCGCCGCGGCCGCTGAGTGAATAATCCCAGATGTCGCCGGGGTTCGTCACCATCAGGGCAATGCATTTCGCACAGTCCATGACTGAACCTCCGCCGAGGGCCACTACAAAATCGCAACCGGTCTCCTTGGCGAGTCTGGCCCCGTCCATGACGTTCTCACGAGTGGGGTTGGGACGGATCTCGTCAAAAAGCACATAGTCTGCTCCGGCAAGGTCGAGCTCCTTCTTCAGGCTGTCGAGATAGCCGTAACGCTTTACCGATGAGCCGTTAGAGGTAGCGATGAGGGCCTTCTTTCCGGGGAGCTTCTCCTCGTGCAGATGTCCGAGCTGTCCGTATCCGAACAGCACCTTCGTAGGCATATTGAATACAAATTCCCTCATTATCATTATACTCCGTTCTGTAAGATCTTTTACGGCTGACAGCGTTTAAAGCCCGTAAGAGTGTCTCTCCTGCTTTCAACACCATAAGTATAGCACGGAGCCAGACTGAAAAGCAATCATGGGAAAGGTTTTTCAAAGACCTGAAGAAGCTTTTTTCGCGCGTCTTTCCTTGATGAACGATCGGTGAATTTCATAAAATTTGTCTAAATATTGCATTTCGGTACTTGAGGAAATATTCGCGGATCCTTATAATATGTGACAGGGTGTCACGGACAGCCCGAGACAAAAAAGAACGGAGCGATCATGGCAAATCTAGGCAATATTTTCGATTTTGATAAGGACAACGATAACGGAACGGGAACAAACGACCGAGATCAAAAAGGGAACAACAGGAAAAAACCGCCGAAACAGATGATATATTATTATCTCATCGCGGTGGTGATCATCATTATCCTCAACATGGTACTGCTGCCCTCCATGACGAGCATGAGTATCGTAGAGACTTCGTATAATGAATTTCTGAACCAGCTTGACAACAAGAACGTGGATCAGGTACAGCTGGACGAGGATACGATCACATTCACACTGAAAAATTCCTCTCTCACCTATCGCACGGGACGTATCAATTACCTCGGTGAGGTAGATAGGATATATAACTCCGGCGCGGATTTCACGCAGGAGATACCGACGACCATAAACCCGATATGGCTGTTGCTTTATAATCTGCTGCCCTTCCTCATCATCATAGCCTTCGGCTCGTATCTTTCAAAGAAGATGGCGCAGAATATGGGCTCGGGAGGGGTCCTCGGCGGCCTTGGCAAGTCGAATGCCCGTGTCTACGAAAAGAACAAGACGGGTGTCACATTCAAAGATGTGGCGGGCGAGGAGGAAGCGAAAGAGCTCCTTCAGGAGATCGTGGAATTCCTGCACGATCCGGGCAAATATAAGGCCATAGGCGCGAGGAGCCCTAAAGGAGCACTGCTCGTAGGCCCTCCGGGCACAGGTAAGACTCTGCTCGCGAAAGCCGTTGCGGGAGAGGCGGACGTACCTTTCTTCTCGATCTCCGGATCTGAGTTTGTAGAGCTCTATGTCGGGATGGGAGCGGCCAAGGTGCGAGACCTCTTTAAACAGGCTGAAAAGAAGGCTCCTTGTATCATATTCATAGATGAGATCGATGCCATAGGTAAAAAAAGGGGCAACGGGGCCTTCGGCGGCAACGATGAAAGAGAGCAGACTTTAAACCAGCTCCTTACGGAGATGGACGGCTTCGACAGCTCTAAGGGGATCATAGTATTGGCCGCGACGAATCAGCCCGATTCACTGGATCCCGCACTTTTACGTCCGGGACGTTTTGACAGACGAGTGCCTGTGGAATTGCCCGATTTTCAGGGACGTATAGATATACTTAAGGTACACGCCAAAGACGTAAAGATGGTCGGCAATATCGACTTCGGAGCAATCGCGAAGTCCTGCCCCGGCGCGAGCGGAGCGGAGCTTGCCAACATGATAAATGAGGCAGCTATAAGAGCTGTAAGAGCGGGTCGTGAGCGTGTGACTCAGCAGGATCTTGAGGAGAGCGTAGAGGTCGTGCTCGCAGGCTATAAGAAAAAGAACAAGGTCCTTACCGACAAAGAAAAGCTCATCGTGGCTTACCACGAGGTGGGCCATGCTCTGGTGGCGGCAAAGCAGGACAATTCCGCTCCCGTCACGAAGATCACGATAATCCCTAGGACCTCAGGCGCGTTGGGCTACACCTTACAGGTGGACGAGGAAGGGGACCATTACCTCTACAGTAAGGAAGAGCTGGAGAACAAGATCGCTACTTATACAGGAGGCCGCGCGGCTGAGGAGCTCATATTCAAATCTGTGACCACAGGCGCGTCAAATGACATAGAGCAGGCTACTAAGCTTGCCAGGAACATGATCTCCCAGTACGGCATGAGCGAAGAGTTCGATATGGTGGCTCTCCAACATCAGGGCAATCAATACCTCGGCGGCGACGCTACGCTCACCTGTTCGGAAGAGACGCTTAAGAAGGTGGACGATGAGGTCGTAGCCCTCGTGAAGAAGCAGCATGACAAGGCCTATAAGATCCTTTCCGATAATATAATGAAGCTGCACGAGATAGTTAAGTTCCTTTACGAAAAAGAGACTATCACCGGAGAGGAGTTCATGCATATACTTGATTCCAAGGCGAATTCTATCGAGCAGCAGGCTAAGGAGACTGAGGCCCGTATGCAGCTCATGAACGCTGCTGCTAATATCGAGCAGGACGTTTCTAACGAAGATAACGGGACTGCCCAAGAACAGTAAATGAACGACGGAGATCTCGAATTATTTACATATATGAGGGAGCAGAACCTAAAAAACGAGGCTCCGCTTGCCTCACGGCTAAGGCCCTCCTCTTTAGAGGAAGTGGTCGGACAGGAGCACATCCTCGGAAAAGATAAGCTCCTATATCGAGCGATAAAGGCGGATAAACTCGGCTCGATCATCTTTTTCGGGCCGCCGGGGACAGGCAAGACGACGCTCTCGATGGTGATCGCGAATACGACAAAGGCCGAATTTCGGCAGTTGAATGCCACGACCTCCGGGAAGAAGGATATGGAGGAGGCCGTATCGCGGGCGAAAGCGGCTATGGCTCACTACGGGAAAAGGACCATCCTTTTCATAGATGAGATACATAGGTTCAATAAGGCTCAGCAGGACTATCTCCTGCCCTTCGTGGAGGACGGCACCGTCATACTTATAGGGGCTACTACCGAGAACCCCTATTTTGAGGTCAACAGAGCACTGCTCTCCCGCTCAAGGATATTCGAGCTTAAGCCGCTCGCGAAAGAGGATATAAAGACGCTGATCTATCGCGCCTTGAACGACGAAAAAAAAGGCATGGGTATGTATAGTGCCTATATTGACGACGATGCGGCGGACTTCCTTTCGGATATAGCCGACGGAGACGCGAGGGCCGCATTAAACGCAGTCGAGCTCGGTGTGCTCACAAGCGACAGGGAAGCGGATGGGCGTATACATCTTACGCTTTCGATAGTTTCGGAGTGTATTCAAAAAAAGGCGATAGGCTACGATAAGGACGGCGATAACCACTATGACATAATATCGGCCTTTATCAAGAGCATGAGAGGCTCCGACCCCAATGCCGTCGCATATTATCTCGCGCGGATGCTCGCGGCGGGAGAGGATATTAAGTTTATCGCGAGGCGTATCATGATCTGCGCCTCGGAAGACGTGGGCGAAGCAGATCCTATGGCGCTCGTGGTGGCTACGGCGGCCTGTCTCGCGGTAGAAAGAGTGGGTATGCCGGAAGCGCGTATCATACTTTCTCACGCGGCGAATCACATCGCCTGTGCGCCCAAGTCGAACGCGGCCTATATGGCGGTGGAATACGCGGCGAGGACAGTGGAAAAGACCGGGAACCTCGCTATACCCGCCTATCTTCGGGACGCGCATTACAGCGGACACGAGGAGTTCGGGAGAGGCGTGGGCTACAAATATGCTCACGATTTCCCGGGGCACTATGTGGATCAGCAATATCTGCCCGACGAGATAAAAGACGAGATATTTTACAGGCCCACCGATATAGGCTATGAAAAGATTATAAGAGACTATTTTAAAAAGATAAAGGGAGAGGACGCTTAAGCCTATAAGTAAAACATTTTTAAGATTTTCGCAAGTTTTGGAAGATATATTTCTGCTAATATTATGAGCGATCTATGGCAGAGGCTGAAAGACGGCTTTTTTAAGGCCCTTAGCGGCATGATACCGCGGCGATCGAGCCTTCGGCATAGATTGGGGGGCATATAGCTGGAAAGGAAAAGAAGATATAATGAAAAAAAGGACAGTACTGATCTTGTTTATGGCGGCGCTCTGCCTTTTGAGCGCTTGCGGCTCATCTTCCGAAACGCAGACCGGGACCACCGAGGAGGCTCAGGCAGAGGCAGATGAGACGGAAACGGAAGAGACCGAGGAGGATCTGTCGGGCGCGCTCGGCGGCGTGGTGACAGATGACGGGGAATATATCGAAGAAGAATATGTCGAGGGTAAGCTGAGCTTCCGAGACGGAGATGAGATAGGCATACTGACGGATGATGGAAGCACTGTAAGCTTCAACATCGCGAACGTAGAGCTGCTACCGGAGGACGAAGAATATTTCGTCGAAGGATGTTATGTAGAGGCTGCGTATCTGGATGCGCCCGGAGCTACACAGCCCTATGACGCCACATATGTATTAGTGCTCATGAACCTTGAGGAGCAGGCGAGCGTTGAAAATGTGAATCCTGTCCTTTACGGTACGGTAGGCTATATAGATATAAACGATCTGATAGTGATAGACTCTAATGGGAATGAGATCACTTTCGATAATTCCATATCGAGGACGGTCACTTTCTCAAATGTGAGTGTAGGCTCTCAGGTGAGGGTGACTTATATGGGCAGTATATTCGAGGAAAATCAGCTCCCTGATGACGAGGACGAGGACGATACGGGCAGCGGTACGCCTGTCGCTCTTAAGATAGTCACCGAGGACGCCGCGAATTCTGAAGCTGCGTTGGCCGATTTCATAGAAGGCCCGGTGTCATCCGTGGGAGAGGACTATGTGACCGTAGATATGAGCTACAGATCTTTCACTTTTAACGCCGCGGCCGATGTGCTTGCGGGAGTAGAGCAGGAGCAGAACGTGCGTGTCTATTACGAGGGCGCACTATCTGAGGAAAGGGGCGCGAGAGTCGTATCTATAGTCATAAACTGACAATGACTATAAGCTCAAAATATTAAAGAGGCTGATAAACAGAAGTGTAGGACCAAAGAGGCACTCCGCAGGGAGTGCCTTGTTATTATCTCGAAGGTCAGAAGG
>CAZQFD010000010.1:8871-14140 GCA_964592535.1 uncultured Lachnospiraceae bacterium
TGGCTGATGACAAGTTGAATTTATCCGGGACTCGACTATAGTTTGACACGATAGGGCATAGATGGTAAACTTTGATTATAGGATGCGACGTTTTTTCCTAAAAAAACGCATACTCAGTTTGATATTATTGCTATGCCTTTTAGTCCCGATGTACGGCGGGACTGCTTTTGGTACGGTCTTATGGCCGTCTGATTGCTATGTGGCCTCAGAAGGAGCCTGTCTCATAGACGCGGATTCGGGAGCAGTGCTTTTCGGTAAGAACGCCTATGAAGCGTATTATCCGGCATCTATAACCAAGGTCATGACGGCCCTCTTGACCCTTGAGAATTGTGAAGATCTATCGGAGATGGTGACCTTCTCGGAGGAGGCAGTCACGATAGAGGAAGAAAACTCGACGATCATCGGCGCTTCCGCGGGGGATCAGCTTTCTGTATTGGATTGTCTCTACAGCCTCCTGTTTCAGTCGGCTAACGAGGTGGCGAACGCTCTTGCGGAGCACGTCGGAGCGAAACATCCGGAGCTTAAGGAGGAGGGCATGAGCGACAGAGACGTATTCGTCAGCATGATGAATACTCGCGCCGAGGAGCTTGGCTGTGTCAATACTCACTTCAATAACCCTTCGGGCCTCACGGATCCGGATCATTATACCTCGCCCTACGATATGTGCCTCATCATGGCGGAGGCCTGCCGTAATGAGGACTTCATTGATATAGAGAGCCGTACCTATTGGACTCACGCGCCTATAAAGCGCTACCCGGATCCCGACGATCCTTGGAATACGGTCTATCCCAAGCATAGTATGCTAAAGCGCAATAATGAGCACTATTATGAGGGGGCTTTCGCGGGCAAGACGGGCTACACCACCGCTGCAGGCAATACTCTGGTGACGGCTTGCGAACGAGACGGTATGCGGCTCATCGTAACGGTCATGGATGCTCATAATAATCATTATAACGACACCAAGCGTCTCTTTGACTTCGGCTATGATAATTTCGAGTCCCTCTATGTGAATGACCATGACAGTACGGCCTCTATGATGGAGGAGGATCTCTCGGTGGGCGGGATCGGTCTCGTAGACGGCGCGACCCTAGCCATATCATCAGATGCCAAGATAACCATACCGCGCGGGGGCGAATATTCAGAAGTGACGAGATCGCTCGAGATCTCGGATGACGGGAGCGCGAGGATAGTTTATTATTACGGTGACATGATAGCAGGAAGCTCGGAGCTCATGACGGTGAGCTTCGGCAGCAAGACGGTCCTCAGTGAGGCCTATAACGACCCGCTATTCTTGAGACTTACGGGGAACGTAGACACGACAAAGGCTGCGACCGCTTCCGAAGAGGGAGGTACCATAGAAGAAAGCGCTGTTGAGACAGAGACGGTCTTCTATGACGGGACCGCAGCGGATACGGACGGAGGGCTTTCGGCGAACGCGAGGGAGCAGAGCATAGCGGCGGCGGTCTCCGACAGGGAGTCTGAAGAGACCGAGAGCGGGATCCCAAGGGTCACCCGCGTCATCATGATCGTGCTCGCGGGAGTGACGCTGCTCATCGTAGCCGCGCTCATCGTAGCCTTACAGCTTGAAAAACGAGAGGCTAGAGCGAGAGAACGGCGGCGTAAGCAAAGACTGCGCCACACCAGAGATCTTACGAGTCAACAGAGCATAAAGATGGATATGCTCGTGCAGCAAAGCTTAAGAAAAAATAAAAGGAAAAGAAAAAGATAAGCCGAGCTTGAATGTTAATATAAACGGATGAGTATCTCTAAGTATCTAAAAACAGCCGCCCTTACATGCGCGTTGGCGGGGCTTATCTCAAGCTGTACTGCGGTCTCGGCCGCGGAGGACTCGAGGAAACTCGCGGCATCGCCGCAGACGGCGGTCATAAATATAGAGAACGACGATCTTTTCGAGACGGAAGAAGCTATCCGTATGAATATAGACGGAGCCATACTCCCCACCCTCGAAGATGTCACGACGGCCGAGGACAATTCCGAGCTGGCCCCAGCATATCTCAAGGTCGGGGACGAGCATTCTGTCGTTAAAAGCCTTCAGGAGAGGTTGATGAACCTCGGCTTCATGGATAACGATGAACCTACGACCTATTACGGAGACGCCACGGCGGAGGCGATAAAGCATTTTCAGCGTCAGCTTGATATGACCGAGAGTGGCGTATGCGGCGCGGAGACATGGGACGCGTTATTTTCGAGCAGCGCGCCATATTATAAGGCGTCGAACGGAGACTCGGGCACGGATATCATACAGATCCAGCAGCGTCTCTATGAACTAGGCTATCTGACCGACGATTCCATGACAGGATATTTTGGCGATGCCACCGAGGAGGCTGTCAGGAAGTTTCAGGAGACGAACGGTCTCAGTGTAGACGGAATGGTAGGTCGAGAGACCATAAATATGCTCTATTCAGATGAGGTCAAGGCGAACGTCATAGCTCTTGGAGAGGAATCCGATCTCGTAAGACGTTATCAGGAAAGACTCATAGCCCTTGGATATCTCAGAGGAGAGGCCGACGGTAATTTCGGCTCGGCTACCCAGACGGCCATAAGGGAGTTCCAGTCGCGAAACGACCTCGTAGTGGACGGCTATCTCGGCCCGAGTACTATGCAGATACTGGATTCGGGTTCGGCTAAGCCGTTCGGACTGAGGGTCGGAGACGAATCCTCAAGCGTCACCTATGTACAACAGAGGCTGAATCATTACGGTTATCTGTCCTCGAACTATATCACGGGATACTACGGCTCGATCACGGAAGCCGCGGTCCGGCAGTTCCAGCAATATAACGGACTTACTGTAGACGGTACGGTCGGTACGCAGACCATGGGTAAACTCGAATCGGATAACGCGACGAGGAAACCCTCGAATGCGCCTTCTGTAACGAGCGGGAGTGGCTCCTCGGGGAGCTCATCTTCGGGAGGATCGTCCTCAGGCGGAAGCTCTTCGGGTGTAGGCTCAGGAGGTGCTACCGTGAGCGGATCTGCTCAGGCCCTCGTGAACGAGGCCTCGAAACACCTTGGGAAGTCCTATGTATGGGGAGCTAAGGGGCCGAATTCCTTCGACTGCTCGGGATTCATATACTATTGCCTAAATCAGGTCGGTGTAAATCAGTCTTATCTGACATCCTACGGCTGGCGCAACCCCGGCCGTTACCAGAGGATCTCTAACTTTGATGATATTCAGGCGGGAGATATAGTAGTCGTGAACGGGCACGTCGGCATAGCCGCAGGTGGAGGTACGGTCATAGATGCCTCATCCTCGAACGGACGAGTGGTACATCGTTCGCTCTCCAGCTGGTGGCGTTCGAACTTCATCGTAGCGTGGAGGATATTCGGATAAATCTTCTAAGCACGATGTGAACGCCTGCAAAACGGGTCAATTTATATATTTTAGAAAGGAGATCGATCATGCCTCAGGAACAACAGACCATCATGGTATGTGATGATGATAAAGAGATAGTTGACGCCATTTCCATCTATCTTTCGGGGGAAGGCTTTTCGGTGGTAAAGGCCTACGACGGCAATGAGGCTCTGGAGCTCCTTAAGGATACTCCGGTAGACCTTATCATCATGGATGTGATGATGCCGGAACTGGACGGAATACACGCCACCTTAAAGATAAGAGAGACTTCATCGTTGCCGATCATCATACTTTCGGCTAAATCTGAGGATACGGACAAGATACTGGGGCTCAATATCGGAGCGGATGATTATATCTCGAAGCCCTTCAATCCGCTCGAGCTGGTAGCTAGAGTGAAGTCTCAGCTTCGCCGTTATACCAAGCTTGGCAACATGGTCGGAGTGCAGTCAAGATCCGTATATAAGTGCGGTGGATTGATGATAAATGACGATAACAAGGAAGTATTCGTGGACGGGGAGCCGGTGAAGCTGACTCCCATAGAGTACAACATCCTTCTCTTGCTCGTGAAGAACGCCGGCAAGGTGTTCTCCATAGATGAGATATTCCAGCAGATATGGAACGAGGAGGCCATAGGTGCGGACAACACCGTGGCTGTGCATATAAGGCACATAAGGGAGAAGATAGAGATAAATCCCAGAGAACCCAGATACCTGAAAGTAGTCTGGGGTGTAGGCTACAAGGTGGAAAAGCAGCCCTAAGGATCCAACGCGGAGATCGAAGTGAAAAAGACACTCACACTCATAATACATACTTTATCGGTCCTGCTGTTCGCGGCAGGACTGAGCCTTGTATATATGCTCTCTCCCGGCGGCTTCGGCATATCATGGGTAGCGGAGGAGGACTTTGAGGATTCGATCGTGTTCGCGCAGATGTTCAATGAGGACATAGCCGACATGAAGGAGTACGCTATCCTTAAAGACACCTTTGAGGACGACAGAGAAGTGGCCTATGATACGACCATAGTTACGGCCGAGACCTCGAACGGATTCATCTCCTATACCCTACGGGAATTGATAAGCATAGCGGAGCAGTTCGGCTGTACCATGGACAGCGAGACGCACGAGGTGAGCATAGTCGACATCCACGAAGAAGATATGCCGGTCAATTATCAGCTTCGGATCAATTATAAAAGGTACGATCCGGATTTCTACACCAACAGACCGCAGGGCCCGGGGCAGGGCATAATGATGCTGAGGGATCTGAGCATAGAGGTCGTGCAGAGCTTCGCGCGATATTATGAGCTCCATGAGATATTCGGAGTGAACTACGGCAATTTCTTCTACATCATCCACTATATGAATCAGGATGACGAGTATACGGATGTCTATAATACCGACCGCTCCTCGGAGGATCTGATGCGCTATGGAAAGTATGTGCGAGTAGAAGGCTCCGGCAGAAATATGGAGACCAATGTATCTCCGGCTCCGGAGAATGCTTATGATACCTCATCTTCTTATGAGACGGATCCCTTTGACTCGGAAGATGATTACGAGCTCGTCGCGGCCGTAGACACGACCTTCCCATATGAGGACAGATACAGCAGAGCGGCGGATGCGTACAATGACGATATAAATACGGTATATATGGCTGTGGCTATGATAGCCGCGGGAGCCGTCTGCGGGATAGTGAGCCTGATAGTTTTGTTCCGTATGCTCCCGACGGGAGTTGAAACCTCAGAGATAAAGCCTGTGGATAAGACAGCCCTTGAACTGTTCCTTTTGTTCATGATCTTTTTAGGTTGGCTCATCTTGTTCGTTCTCAAGGACTTCGTGAGCTCTATCCTCTATATACTTGCACCCCAGACTTACTATACCTATTATAAGGCCGTATTTAGGT
>CAZQFD010000011.1:0-13623 GCA_964592535.1 uncultured Lachnospiraceae bacterium
TCCTTCTTCAAACTGTTGGCTGACATCCGGTCTATAGGATCATTTGAGCATATCCAGGAGCTGCTCTTTACTCTGAAGACCTATAGCCTTCTTGTATTCCTCTCCGTCCTTAAATACTATGATCGTAGGTATGCTCATCACCCTAAATCTCCTGGCAAGCTCCGACTCCTCGTCTACGTTGACCTTGCCTACCTTGACATCACTAAGCTCTTCGGCAAGCTCATCAACTATGGGAGACTGCATACGGCAAGGACCGCACCATGTAGCCCAGAAATCCACTATGACAGGCTGTTCGCTTTTTATGACTTCTGATTCAAAGTTTGAATTGGTTATCGTTAAAACACTCATGTATCTCACCTCCGTTTCTTTAAGCCTCAATATAACATATCCATAAAAATATGCAAGCATTTCGGCGTCGATCTTATATTCTTTTTAGAAAAAGAGCAGAGGCGCGATCCTTGCGATCTGTCCGCCTCTGCCAAGCCTTATCAATAGAAAAGTATATCCGCGTAATCAGGGTAAGGCCAGTAGCTCTTAGCGACCTTCCGCTCAAGGTAGTCGGCCGCTTCCCTCATATCATCCATCAGCGGTACGAGGTTTTCGATCACATAGTCCCCGCCGGCCTCAGGATCTCCTTCAGGCACGAGTTTTATCTTCTCCTCAAGCTCCATGGTCTTAGCCTTAAGCGTGCTTATCTTCTCCGATAGAGCGCTTAGGAACTGCGTCTCTCCTTCTATCTCTGCTCCGAGATCTTTCACGCTCAGGAGTTCTCTCGACACATCCGCTGCGTATTTTAGGGCCGTCGGGAAGATGAGCCTATCGGACATATATATCATGGTCTCAGCCTCGATCAGCTTCGTCTTTACGTATTCGTCGAGGGCGATGTCATGACGAGCCTGTATCTCCGACCTTTTATAGATCCCGTGTATCTTGAATACTTCTATATTCTTTTCGGTCACGAAATACTTGAGAGCCTCAGGCGTGTTCTTGTGGTTCAAGAGCCCTCTCCTTCCGGCTTCCTCTACCCATTCGTCGCTGTAGCCGTTGCCGTTGAAGATGATCCTCTGATGAGCTATCAACTCCCGCTTCACTATCGCACGGACAGTCTTGCCTATATCCTCCGGAGCGACTTTCTCAAGCTCATCGGCAAATTGCCTGAAACTCTCGGCCACTGCCGTATTCAGCATGATGTTAATGCAGGAGACGTTCATAGACGAGCCGGGCATACGGAACTCGAATTTCTCACCCGTAAACGCAAAAGGTGAAGTGCGGTTACGATCCGAGTTGTCCTTGGGTATCGCGGGCAGCACTAAGGTCTTGGGGTCGAGATCTTCATAGCCTACGGACTCATAGGCTTCACCGCTTATGATAGACTTAACTACTCTCTCCAATGTGTCTCCTACATACATGGATACGATAGCGGGGGGCGCCTCATGTCCTCCGAGCCTGCAGTCATTGCCCGCGGTAGCTACCGAGACTCTGATAAGGTCTGCGTAGTCGTCTACAGCCTTTACGACCGCGGCGAGCACCAGAAGGAACTGCTTGTTCTCGGCAGGAGACTTCCCGGGCTTTAAGAGGTTTTCTCCGGAGTCTGTGGCGAGCGACCAGTTGTTATGCTTACCCGATCCGTTTATGCCCGCGAAAGGCTTTTCATGAATGAGGCATACGAGGCCGTGCCTATCCGCCACCTTCTTCATCATGTCCATGGCAAGCTCGTTCTGATCCGCAGCAATGTTGCAGACGGTATATATAGGCGCTACCTCATGCTGACAGGGAGCCACCTCGTTATGCTCGGTCTTAGCATAGATACCAAGCTTCCAAAGCTCCTCATCCAGATCCTCCATGAACGCCTTGACTCTGGGCCTTATGGACCCGAAGTAATGGTCTCCTAGCTGCTGATCCTTAGGTGAGGGCGCTCCGAAGAGGGTCCTTCCACATAGTTTGAGATCAGGCCTCTTGTCGTAGTTCTCCTTATCTATGAGGAAATACTCCTGTTCGCACCCGAGCGATACGCTCACGCGTTTTACTTCTTTACCCATCAGCTTGAGCACCCTGCAAGCCTGATTGCTGAGTGCATCCATGCTCCTAAGGAGAGGCGTCTTTTTATCGAGTATATCCCCGTTATACGAACAGAACGCGGTAGGTATGCAAAGCGTGTTGTCCTTTATAAAAGCGTCCGAGGTGGGGTCCCAAGCCGTATAGCCTCTGGCCTCAAAGGTGGCGCGCAGGCCCCCCGAAGGGAAGCTGGAAGCATCCGGCTCACCCTTTAAAAGCTCCTTGCCTGAAAAATCCAGCATGACCCGTCCGTCGGATTCAGGCTTGATGAAGGAGTCGTGCTTTTCGGCCGTAAAACCCGTCATAGGCTGGAACCAATGCGTGAAATGCGTAGCGCCCTTTGATACGGCCCAATTCTTCATGGCAGCCGCAACCGCGTCAGCAATTTCCTGGTTAAGCGCTTTACCTTCCTTTCTAGTCTGCTGGAGCTCAGAATAAACGTGTTCGGGTAGACTTTTCTTCATTTCGTTGTCATTGAACACCATACTTCCAAAGATCTCTGTGATGTGACTGCTCATAAAACTACTTCCTCCTTCTTTCAATTTTTTTCTTTATACCTGATCGCCGCCTCAGCAAATGATGAAAACAGCGGATGAGGTCTGTTCGGCCTGCTCTTAAATTCGGGATGATACTGCACCCCTACATAAAACGGATGGTCGGAAAGCTCTACGGCCTCTACAAGCCCCCCGTCGGGAGATCTGCCCGAAAGGATCATGCCATGGCTCTCATAGTCCTCCATATAGGCATTGTTAAATTCGTAACGATGGCGATGCCTTTCCATGACGATCCCGTTTTTATCCTTTATCTCATCATAGATGTGCTCCAGCCTGCTCCCGTGGCTCAGCTTACAGGGATAGGCTCCCAGTCTCATCGTACCGCCCTTATCGTCTATGGCTTTTTGATCTGGCATTATATCTATGACGGGATGATGTGTGTCGGGATCCAGCTCCGAGGAGTTTGCATCCTCGTACATAAGCACATTTCTCGCGAACTCTATCACGGCGATCTGCATACCGAGGCAAAGACCGAGGTAAGGGAGCTTTTTTTTGCGGGCATATTCAGCAGCGGCTATCATGCCCTCCGTGCCCCTTACACCGAAGCCACCCGGGATGATGATCCCGTCCGCGGATCCGAGCATATTTTCATCATTATCTCGTGAAATGTTCTCACTGTCAACAAAGGATAGCTCGATACTGCATCGATGTGCCCATCCCCCGTGTTTTAAGGCCTCTACTACCGAAAGGTATGCGTCATGTAGAGCGGTATATTTCCCTACGAGAGCGATGTTCACGTTCTTCTTCGGCTCGTGTATGCTCCTGCAGAGCTGCTCCCAATCGCTAAGCGAAGCCTCTAGATCCTCACCGAGTCCGAGCTCTCTGAGAGCCACCTTGGCAAAGCCTGCCTTTTCAAGAGCCAGCGGGGCGTCATATATCGAGGGCAGGGTCAGGTTCTCTATCACACAATCGTTCTTTACGTTACAGAACTGTGCGATCTTGTCCAAGACTCCCCTGCCTACCGGCCTGTCGCTCCTTGTGATGATGATATCCGGAGCGATACCGTAGGAACGAAGTTCCCGCACGGAATGCTGCGTAGGCTTTGACTTATGCTCCTGCGAAGCTTCGAGATAGGGTATCAGAGTCACATGGATATAAAGACAGCTCTTTTCTCCGACCTCACGTCCTACCTGCCTTATAGCCTCAAGAAAGGGCTGCGACTCTATATCACCTACCGTTCCGCCTATCTCCGTGATGACTATATCGGCAGCGGTCTTTTTCTGTACTCCGAAGATGAAGGCCTTTATTTCATTGGTGATATGGGGTATGACCTGTATCGTATTCCCGAGGTATTCGCCCTTTCTCTCCTTATTTATGACATTGCTGTAGACCCGACCCGTAGTAAGGTTAGAAAAGCGGTTCAGATCCTCATCTATGAACCTCTCGTAATGCCCGAGATCCAGATCTGTCTCGGCTCCATCCTCAGTGACGAATACCTCACCGTGTTGAAGCGGACTCATGGTGCCAGGGTCTACATTGATATAGGGATCCAGTTTTTGAGCCGCCACCTTGAAGCCTCTAGCCTTTAAGAGCCTTCCGAGTGAGGCTGCAGTTATCCCCTTACCAAGGCCCGAAACGACTCCGCCCGTCACAAATACATATTTTGCCATCTTACACCCCCGTTTTGACTTCTCCTATCATTCCCCGCTCTTTCCATAGTTTGAAAGGACTCTCGCGGACGGATCGTCTACATCGCAGCCCTCCCACTCGCGGTTAGGCATCCAATATCCGGGTATCATCTCATCCTGTCCCGGATAGAACTCCTCGAAGATCTCCCTGTACATGAGAGACTCCTTCGTAAAAGGCGCGGCATAGGAATATTTCCCGCAAAGCTCCTTCCATTCGTCAGTAGGATAGCACTCCTCGGCCATGGCCTTTAAATCGTCCACGAGGCTGTGTCCTACCGCATCCGAAAATGCCGCCTTCTCTCTCCAAAGTATATTCTCGGGGAGCCAATCGCCTTCAAAGGCCTTCCTAAGAAGGTATTTCCCCATGTTATGTGTATTGAGCTTATATTCGGGATCGATCGACATGACGTATCTCACGAGATCCAGATCTCCGAAGGGCACTCTGGCTTCAATGCTGTTAGAAGCGATACACCTGTCGGCTCTGAGCACGTCATAGGCATGAAGCTCTCTGATACGCTTCTCGCTCTCCTTTTGAAAAGCTTCCGCGCTCGGAGCGAAGTCCGTATACTTATAGCCGAACAGTTCATCCGAGATCTCGCCTGTGAGCAATACTCTCACATCCGTGGTCTCATGTATAGCCTTACACATGAGATACATACCCATGCTGGCTCTGATAGTGGTTATGTCATAGGTGGCTAGCACCTTGATGAGTTCGCGGAGAGTATCCTTAAGATCCTGTTCATCCATATATATGACATGGTGTTCGGTGCCGAGATAGTCGGCCACCTCCCGCGCGTACTTAAGGTCTATGGCGTCCGTCGTCATGCCTATCGCGAAGGTTCGGATCTGCTTGCCAAGGATCTTCGCCGCGATAGAGCAGACCAGCGAGCTGTCAAGGCCTCCTGAGAGCAGGAATCCGAGCGGAGCGTCCGCGTCGAGACGTTTTTTCACTCCCGCGATGAGTTTCTCTCTGATGTTCTTAAGGATCATCTCCTCGTCATCGCTGCGAAGCTCGGGATAGGTCTTTGTGCTGTCGGTATATTGAATGAATCTGCCGTCCTTATAGTAGTGCCCCGGCGGGAACGGCATGATCTTTTTACATATACTGACGAGCTCCTTCGGCTCCGAGGCAAAGGCCATGCCTCCGTCCTCGGTCTCCCCGTAGTAGAGCGGCCTTATGCCTATCGGATCTCTCGCCGCTATCAGTTCCCCCGACTCGGCGTCATAGATGATGAGGGCATATTCCGCGTCCAGCATAGCGAACATATCCGTGCCGTGTTCCTTATAAAGAGGGAGCAGTATCTCACAGTCAGAATTGCTATTGAAACTGTATCCCTTCTTTATCAGTTGTTCTTTGACCGGGCGAAATCCGTAGATCTCGCCATTGCATACTACAGCGTTGCCGTCCAACGTGAACGGCTGCATCCCGCTTGAAGAGAGATCCATGATAGCCAGACGTTGAAAGGCCAGATAGCCTCTACCGTCGAGCGCCATGATCCTCTGGTCATCGGGGCCGCGAGTTATGGTATTTTTAAGGCAAGCCTCTATGATGTCATTATTGAGTCCGCGCCCCCTATAACCAAATACAGTACACATAGCATTTCCTCCTTTTCTTCAATATTTTTTCACGCATCCTTCTGTACTATAAAGGATCGCGACTTTCCCGCCCTGCCGTCCCTTATGCTTATAAGTAAAAAAGGGGGCTTTAAGCTAAGCCGCCTAAAGCTCCCCGTAGCACTTTCCTATGTTTATATCTAAATGGAGTATACCTCATCACGATCCATCCTTTTCGACTTAGGATCCGTCCCAGCAGATCCTAAAAAACTTGATTATTATATCGCTGATTTATTTTTCTTCACAGTGGTAATTATGTCGAAATTTTGCTCTGTCTTTTGTATGAAATAACAAGATCTGACGGATCTACGGATCGTACTCGATTAAATACCGTTTGAGAGGTCTCTTCGGATCTCCCCACACTTGACTTACTTTGATTTTTAGTATAAAATATAAAAGCTTAACGGCGACGTAGCCAAGCGGTAAGGCGTAGGTCTGCAACACCTTGATCACCGGTTCAAATCCGGTCGTCGCCTCTTCGCGAAAAAAGAGCTCGAGATCACAAAGATCCCGAGCTCTTTTGCAGTTTATCATATCCACTCTGTATAGATCAGGCTATGCTCGTCACCTTTTCGGCTCTGGCCTTTTTCACCTGCTCCGAGAAGAACTTCATTATGTCCTTCCTTGTGACTATGCCAATGAATTTGCCTGAGTCATCCATCACAGGTACGAAGTTTTGATTAAGCGCTACCTTGATAAGATCCTCCATAGACGATCTTATGGATACCGACATGAAATCGCGCCGTCTGTCTATGTCCGTGATGGGTACGGATTCGGCTCCCTTTAGATCCAGATCGTATTTGTTCTTTATGCTCCAAAGGAGATCTCCTTCCGTAAGTACCCCTACATATACCCCCTTTTCGTCCAATATAGGTATCGCGGAATATCGATGATACTCCATCTTCTCAAGCGCCTGTCTCAAAGTGTCCGTACTTTCTATATAGGCGCAGTCGCACTTAGGCGTAAGATAAAATAAGATATTCATATACTTCCCCAACAAAATATTTATCCGAGAGGCTCCGCCTCTCTTTAGTCACGCGGCCACGACCGCATTACTCACCCCTTCGATATTATCTTAAGCTTTCTTTTTGAATGAATAATGAACTCTATCCTAAAATTATGCTTTATATATCTAAAAAAAGTATAAAGTACATAAAAAAGCAAGGCCCCTGGCCCTGCTCTTCGGATAAAAGCGTCACCTGATCAGCCTGAGCTGTCTTTCGACACATCGTATATTGACGTCTGTATGATACTTGCAGTTTTCTCCGTCCGTATGTACAGCGAGCGGCGATTCGGTATGTATGCGAAGCTCCTTACATTTAAATGACTTTATGCCGCGGCTCCGCTTGACGGCCTGTCCTCTTGACCTGAGAAGGGTCTTTACGAGACGCAGCTTGCTCTCCGTGCTCACCACACATACGGAGAGCGTACCGTCGCTCACAGTCTCTGACCTCGCGCGTGCCCGATCCCCATACTCTTTGGGACAGATATGCGCCGATATGAAGAGTATGTTATTAAACTCTACACGGCGGTCCCCGTCCAAGATTATATAGCCTTTTATGGGCTTCGCCGCCATGAACTCCCTTATGCCCATACAGATATAGGCAATGCCTCCGCTCATGGGTATGGCCAATCTCCTGCCGTCGTCCTGTTTCTCTCTCAGTACGGAGTGACAAAGAGCCGCGTCAAAACCCATACCTGAGCGAAGTATAAAGCGGCGTATACATCCGTTATCCCGATCTCCGCAACTCAGTACTCCGTAATCTATCTTATCTATCTTACTACCGGACAATACTCGTCTTACGGAACGCTTTATGTTAGCGGGAAGGCCAAGCCCGCGGCCGAAATCGCCGCCGTAGCCTGCAGGTATGAATCCAAATACTACATTATCTCCTAAGACCGCTCCGTCTACGACCTCATTGATCGTACCATCGCCTCCTATAGTGACCAGAAAAAGCGGTTCAGGGCAGTCCGAGGTAAGCTCCCTCGCCTTGTTACGGGCGTCATTGGACCCTGAGGTAAAATATACCTCATACTCTCTGTTCTTTTTGATGAGATAGCGTTTTGTATATTTCCATACCAATAGCCCCTTCCCGTTTCCGGATCTGGGGTTGACTATAAAATAATACATACAGATCCCCTCATGTCTCTACGAGAGGATTTTAGCACAAATAGTACTATGGTAGTATAAACTTTTTATAAAGTTACATAAAAGAAAATAGTGGTTGCGAGAAGTCCTCGCCGAGCCTCAGGTCTTTCTTTTCGCAAGCCTTCTCCTAAGGCTCCCGCCCGCAAGTTCATCCGTTCCGAGCGGTTCATAGACTACCTCATACATGGTATAAGCGAGCAGCCCCGCTACTAATACGTCCGCGCAGCTGTGCTGCTTTAAGAATACGGTCGAAAGGCATATCGCTATACACCATATGAGCGAGATGAGCTTGACCTTTCGGTCGTTTCCGAAACGCTCGCTCTTCCATATCGCGATATTTATACCGATAGAATTATAGACGTGTATGCTGGGAAGCACATTAGTCGGGGTGTCTATCTTCCAGAGCAGTTCCACGAGCTTGGAACATAGGCCTCCGTCTCCGCTCTCAGCCGGCCTTAGGTCTATGCCGTTAGGATATATCGTGCATATGAAAAGACTTATGAACATCCCTCCGAAAAGGAAGCGCGACATCTTCACGAAGCTCTGTTCCTCGTTAAAAAAGGCCCACGCCCAAATGACTATCACATAAAAGAACCAGCTCACATAAGGGATGATGAAATACTCGCAATAAGGTATATAATCATCCAGTCCGACGTGTATCAGATGATAGTTCGTAGTTACGTTCCTCTCAAGGAGGAAGAACCACACGAAGTATATGAGCGTGCACAGCCCCGTAAGAAGCAGATACTTGATCTTTTTATCTCTTTCCTGTCTTTCCATCGCAGTCTTACCATGCATCTTGCCTTAAAAACACTTATCCTGAAAAAATATAACACCCCGATGAAACTCGCACAATAAAGTTTATGTTCTTTTTATATTAATTTAAGGATAGAGCCTTTTCGCCCGACTTCACATTCATTATCAACATCTGGAGCCTGTTCTCTATATTCGCAAAGCTCACATCCGGATCGTAATCCAAAGCCAAGATCTGCGCGTCCGGATAGAGCTCCTTCAGCTTCTTCGTCACGCCTCTACCCACGATATGATTTGGCAGACAGCCGAAGGGCTGGAGTATGACGAAAGCTCGGCAGCCGTGCTTCGCATAATGTATGATCTCCGCGGGGATAAGAACGCCCTCACCGGTGTCAAAAGTATGCTGGATCACGACGTCGCTATCCTTTACAAGCTCCGGAAGCCTGGTGGGCGGCTCGTAAAGCGAGTGTACCCCCGCGATCTTATCCGCGGCATCATGGGCGAACTCAAACATCTCATCGGCGACCAGATACCAAGTCTTGTCCTTTAAGGAAGCATTTAACTTATATTCCCTTATCTGGGTATCCCTCGTGAAATAGGTCTTTCTTATGACGTCTGTCATATGCGCTTCTATCAGCTCAAAGCCGTTCTTTTCAAGGTAAGCCTCTATATCATGGTTCGCTCCGGGGTGGAAGTTAAGGAGATATTCTCCGACTATGAGCACCTTAGGACGCGGGCTGCTCCTATCGTATTCCAGATCCCTAAGAAGCTCTATGGCCTTTTTGAATCCCTTCTTCATGCCGCGCACTCCACCCGTCTCCATGCCTTTGCAGAGAGCGTCCAGGCCTTCGTCGAACGCCTTATCCGTGCTGCCAGGCACCGATTCATAGGGGCGTATCTTCCTCACGAGGCTCTCCATCGCATCGATCATAGGCAGAGCGAAAGCTATCTTTATCGAGGTCATGAGATCCATCTTAAAGCCCGGATGGAGCTCGTGGGGGTCTTGGTCGTCATTCGTAAGTATGGGCACCTGTGAAAAGCCCGCGTCATCGAGAGCCTTCCTCAGAAGCTTACTGTAATGCGTGAGCCTGCAATCCCCCATATATTTGCCCATGCCTATGGCCACGTTGTCAAGGTCGTAGCGTCCGCTCCTAAGCGCCTCCAGCACCTCGCCTATGACCATCTGAGCCGGGAAGCAGATGTCATTATGCACATATTTTTTTCCGAGCCTTATGGCCTCATCTCTGCCGTAGCCGAGCGACTCCGTCCTAAGCCCCTGCCCCGCGAACGCGGAGGCCATGATACGGCTGAAGGCGTGAGATGTATTCGGGAGCAGAACGGTCTTTTTCCTGTCGGACTTTTTGAATTTTACGGGATACGGCTCCGGAAGCTCCCTTACCTCGCTTTCCATGCCCATCTCTCGCTTCAGTTTGAGCGTTTCAAGGAATGAGCGCACCCTTATACGGAGCGGCCCCTGTATGTCGCTCTCGTCCAGCTTCAATATGAGCGGAGCCTTGTCGGAGATCTCATGCATTATCCTTACGATCTCGTCTGAAAGATAAGCGTCATGTCCGCAGCCGAAGCTCACTATCTGCACATACTCGAGCTCCTCCTGCCTCGCGGCAAGTATGGCTGAGGACAGCATACGCGCATGATAGTTGTTGACTATCTCCACAGTGGATCTGCTCAGGTCTATATCGGAAAGCTCCGGCAGAGAATCTACAGTGAGCACCGGGATGCCCATGGAGACGAACATCTCGGGCAGGTCATGGTTTACCAGCTTATCGTTTTGATAAGGTCTTGAAGCCAATACGACCGCAAAACTGTGTTCTTTCTTGACCCTCTCTCTTACCTCCTGCCCGGCTCTTATGAGCTTCGCTCGGAATGAGGCCTCGGCCTCATCGGCGAGCTTTACGGCCTGCCTCGTCTCTTCAGAAGCTACGCCGAAGGCTCTCTCCATATACTCGGTGAGCTGTTTATCCCTGTCCTTTTCGGTATACCAATGAAAGAGCGGATCCTCATATCTTATGCCCCAGCGTTTCTCGGGATCGTCGGAGTTCTTTATGACGAGCGGGTAGCCCTTCACTACGGCGCACATGGACTGACTCGTGTCGGAGGTGTTTTCGGAGGGAAGCGTCGTGATGGACGGCATGAATATGCAGTCCACCCCCTTTTTCCTTAAATTCCTCAGATGTCCGTGTACGAGTTTCGCGGGAAAACAGACCGTATCTGAGGTCACGGCCGAGATACCGCTCTCATACATGGCCCTGTTACTGGGATCCGAAAGTTTTACAGTAAAGCCCAAGCTCCTAAAGAAGGTATTCCAAAAAGGCATACTGTCCCAAAATGACAGTACTCTCGGAAGGCCTATGACCGTGTCCCGCTTTTTAGCGGGCGTAGGTATATCGTAGTCTTTAAAGAGCAGTTCCTCTCTCAGTCTAAAGAGGTTGGGGATCTCGTCTCGTTTTCTCGAAAGCTCCTTCACCTCCGCCCTTATCTTTTCGTTTTTGGGGTCTCCCAACACCTCGCCTCTTTCGCAGCGATTATTCGTCACCCATACATTGCCGTTTGAAAAGCGTAGCACCGTGCGCCTGCAGTGGTTGCCGCAGAACGGGCAGACAGACTCCTCAGCTTTTGAATATTCAAAAGCCTCCAGCTCATCAAGCCCGATAAATGTCCTTTCGGGCTCTATGCCGGCTCTAAGTTTTTTCTCCCTATCCTCCTTAGTGAGCAGGGCCACACCTATGGCTCCCATCGTTCCTGGATAGGGAGCGCGCACCACGTCCCTGCCTATAGATTGCTCGAGGGATCTCAGTACGGCGTCGTTTTTAAAGGTGCCGCCTTGGACGACGATCTTATCTCCGAGTGCAGCCGTATTCGAGATCCTTATGACTTTCGTAAACACATTTTCTATGATGGAGCGGCAAAGTCCCGCCATGATGTCGGAGGGCTGCTTACCGCTTCGCTGTGCTGTCACGATACTGCTGTTCATGAAAACGGTACAACGGCTCCCGAGCTCCGCGGGGCTGCTTGCCGAAAAGGCCTCCCTTGCTATATCCTCGACTTTTATATCAAGTGTCGCCGCAAAGTTTTCAAGGAAGGATCCGCAGCCCGAGGAGCAGGCCTCATTCACCAGTATATTCGTGATTATACCGTTATCTATCCATATGGCCTTCATATCCTGCCCGCCTATATCCAAGAGGAAGGTTAGATCGGGTACGAACTTAGCGGCAGCTTTCGCGTGAGCCACCGTCTCTACCACATGATATTCGGTCGAAAAGGCCTTCTTAAAGAGCAGCTCGCCATAGCCCGTAGTGCCCGAGGCCAATATGTCCAGCTCTACATCCTGCGCTCTAAACCTGTCTCTCAGTTCTATGAGTGCTTTTTTGGCTATACTGAGCGGCTCTCCAGCGTTGGAGGCGTAAAACAACTCTATGATCTCCTCGTCCTCGCTCATAAGCACGAATTTTGTCGTAGTGCTGCCGGAATCGATACCCAGATAAGCCCTCAGCGTTCCGCCCCTATACGGCGCAAGGTCAAAGCTTCTTTTCCCGTCCGACGTAGAATGTTTTTTTCGAAATACCTCATAATCCTCCCCGCTCTCGAAGAAGGTAGGTGTTTTTCCGATATTTTCCACGCTGCTATATTCCTGAAGCTCGGAGAGCCCCGAGAGCACCTCTTCCACACTGCTCTCTTTATCCGTATCCGTAAACAGCTCGGAAAGCGAAAGGGCCGCGCCGTAGGCCACCATTATCTCGGGATGTTCAGGGACGATCGTGTCCTCCTCACTAAGCTCCAGCCTTTGCCTAAAGACGTCTACGAGCTTCGGATCGAAGGTCATGGGGCCTCCTTCGAATATCACCGGGCCCGTAATATCGAGCCCTTGCGCGAGCCCGCCTATGGTCTGCTTTGCCACGGCATGGAGAGCCGAGAGCGCAAGGTCCGCTTTGGCAACGCCCTGATTGAGAAGGGGCTGTATGTCGGTCTTAGCATATACTCCGCATCTTCCGGAGATGTCATAGACCGTAGTGCCTTTTTCGGCTAAAGCATTAAATCCCTGCGGGCTGACCCTTAAGATCGCGGCCACCTCATCTATGAAGGCTCCGGTCCCCCCGGCGCAGCTTCCGTTCATACGCATATCCCTGACGTTAAGATCACCGGTCTTTTCATCCTTATCGAAAAATAAGACCTTGGCGTCCTGACCCCCAAGCTCTATCGCGACTCGGACATCTTTATAGAGCTTTCTTATAGCGATGGAATTAGCGACGACTTCCTGAACGTAAAGAAGTCCCAAACGGTCAGCCAAGGTCTTTGCTCCCGATCCCGTCATCACGATACGCAGTCCGCGGCCTGACAGCTTTTCCGACAATTCCTCAAAGTAATGTCTCACGCTCTTTATCTGCTGCGCGCCATGCCTCCGATAATCGGAATATATGATCTCATCTTTTTCTCTGTCGAGCACCACTATCTTTGTGGTAGTCGAGCCCACATCTATACCTATATCTAACTGTCTTTCTTTCATCAACTACCTCGTAAAGATCTAAAGCCGGAGAAGCTACCGAGATCCTATACAACTCTTTGAAGCCTGGGGACCGCCTATATCTTATCTTTCTCTTATCAGCTTCCCGCTTTATAAAAAAGAGGCGCAACTTCTGCGCCTCTTCGGAGTAGCGGAAGGGAGATTCGAACTCTCGACACTACGGGTATGAACCGTATGCTCTAGCCAACTGAGCTATTCCGCCGTATATGTAAAGTGCCTCATGGCACAGTACCTCTCATGATAAACTTATCGAAGCCAGGTACATCTTCAAAATGATGGGGCCTATAGGGCTCGAACCTATGACCCTCTGCTTGTAAGGCAGATGCTCTC
>CAZQFD010000012.1:0-11001 GCA_964592535.1 uncultured Lachnospiraceae bacterium
GAAGAGCACGCCGTAAATAAGGAGCGCTGCTCCTATGACGGTGGGCGTGCCGAGCTTTTCATCTATCAGGTCGTTCAGCGGTATGCCCACTACCGCTGCGGGTATACAGGCTATGACTATCTTTACCCAGAGCAAGAGGGTATTTTCAGTCTCCCGCCTTGTCTTTCTAGGTGAGAACGGCCAGAGCTTATGCCAATACAGCACGACTATGGCGAGTATCGCACCCAGCTGTATGACTACCTCAAACACACTAAAAAATTCATCGGGCTGATCTAGGTGTATGAGGTTTTCCACCAAGATAAGGTGACCCGTAGAGGAGATAGGGAGCCACTCCGTATATCCCTCTACGATACCGAAAACTATGACTTTTAATATCTCAAGGATGTCCATATCAGCGGAAACTATCCTTTCCTTAAGGTGTCATTGCCGACATGATATATATTGGGTATCTGCCAGTCTACGGGATCCATACCATGCTCAATAAGGAACTCATTGCAGCGTTTAAAATGGCCGCAGCCGAAGAATCCTTTAGACGCGGAGAGCGGACTGGGGTGCGCGGCCTTCAGCACCAGATGAGCAGGGTTATTCAGCATATCGGCCTTCTCCCCGGCGGGCCTCCCCCACAGCATGAATACTATCGGCCTCTCAAGCTTATCTACCGCGGCGATGGCCGCGTCCGTAAACCGCTCCCAGCCTATGCCCCTATGAGAGAACGCCTGATGTGCCCTCACCGTGAGTACGGTATTTAAAAGCAACACGCCCTGCTCCGCCCAAGGGGTAAGACAGCCATTATCCGGGATATAGAGCCCCAGTTCATCATGAAGCTCCTTATAGATATTTTTAAGTGAAGGCGGGATCTCCACTCCCGGCTTTACCGAAAAGCATAGCCCATGAGCCTGTCCGTCATTGTGATAAGGATCCTGCCCCAGTATGACGACCTTAACTTTGGAAAGCGGAGTCAGGGAAAAGGCCGCGAACAGCTCCTTGCCCTCGGGGAATACCTTATAATGCCGATATTCTTCATTGACCCTGTGATACAGCTCTCGGTAATAGTTCTTTTTGAACTCCGGCGAAAGGGCCGGAAGCCAGTCGTTATCGATAGGCATTATCGATCCTCCCGGAGTTTGTATTTGTATTTACATTTGACAAGCTCTTATAAAGTCTCAACGCAACAGATCTCTCTTCATCAATTCTTCCAATATCTGCACCGCGTTCGTAGCCGCACCCTTCCGAAGCTGATCAAAGGAGATCCACATATTGAGGCCGTTCTCATTGACCACGTCCTTCCTGATACGGCCTACATAGGTCTTATCGGTGTCGGTGGAATCTATGGGCATAGGATAGACGAAGTTGTCGGTATCGTCGCGAAGCTCGGTATATACCTCATTTTCAAAGAGCTCTCTGCATTTTTCCACGGATACAGGCTCCTCGGTCTCAAGGTAGACCGCCTCGCAATGGCTCCTGAAAACGGGGATCCTGACCGCACAGACAGGCGTCACTCCTATGCTGTCGTCGCCCATGATCTTATGCGTCTCCCAGACGAGCTTCATCTCCTCTTTCGTATAATCTCCGTCGACCCACACGTCTATCTGAGGTATGCAGTTGAACGCGATCTGATACTTGAATGCCTCAGGATGGATCGGATCTCCGTTCAATATCTCTAAAGATTGCTCGCGAAGCTCTTCCATACCCGCCTTACCGGCTCCCGAACAGGCCTGATAGGTGGATACTATGACTCGTTTCACCTTGGAATACTTATGTATGGGATAGAGAGCCGTGACTAGCAGGATAGTCGAACAGTTCGGATTGGCGATGAGGCCGTGATGTCCGTAGAGGGCATCGGCATTCACCTCCGGTACCACAAGCGGTACATCCGGCTCATAGCGGAACGTACTGGAATTATCTATGACTACGCAGCCCTGCTCAGCCGCCGCCCTGCCAAAGGCCTTAGAAGCGGGCCCTCCGGCAAATAAAGCCGCGTCGCAGTCTTTGAAGGAATCAACGGTAGCTTCTTCTATGGTATATTCCTTGCCGTTTACCTCCATCTTTTTGCCGGTGCTGTTTTTACTAGCGAGCAGTTTAAGCTCGGTATAAGGCACCTTCCTCTCGCAAACGATCTTTATAAGCTCCTGTCCCACGGCTCCCGTGGCTCCGACTATGGCAAGTCTAAGTCCGTCTTTCATGGTCTGTCTCCTTTTAGGCTAAACGTAAGCTTGTCGGGGTCATCTTCTATCGATATAGTCTACTTCCTATCAGTCGATCTGTCAAACCATAAAAAATAAAGACCGGCCCTTTCGGGGTCGGTCGCTGTCAACTTATAAGCTTCGGTCCGGGACCTAGCCTAATCGTCGCTCTCTTTTATGAGCACCTCATCAGGATCCACGAGGCCAAGCTTATCTCTCGCCACATCCTTGATATATTGCTTCGTGCCCACATATTTCTTTTTTTCTTCGAGCTCGGTGGTACGCTTTTCCTCGGCTGCTATCTGTTCCCTAAGCGCCTCCTCTTGCTCTATATATGCCTGTTCCTGTTCTTTAAGATCTCGGCTCCTCATACCGGTGGATAACGCAACTACACCCACGACGAGCATAAGGCATATCGGAAAGATACGCCCCCCACCGCGTTTTTTCGCTTTGCGTCTCCTTTTAGTCATCTCGTTTCTTTAAATATAACGAAACATACCGGAGGCCTCGTCCTTTTTTACGGTCTCTTTGATACTGAGCACCTCTACTGTCTGAGACCTCTCCCCGATCCCGATCTCTATCTTATCCCCTACTTTCACATCATAGGAAGGTTTTTGAACTCTGCCGTTCACACTTATCCTGCCGGCGTTACAGGCGTCGCAAGCCACAGTGCGGCGCTTTATGAGCCTCGATACTTTAAGATACTTGTCAAGCCGCATAGCTCACTTGTTTACGCACTCCTTGAGCGACTTAGCGGGCGTAAACTTGACCACCTTACAAGCAGGGCTCTCCATCTGCTCACCCGTCCTGGGGTTACGCACCATCCTCGCGTTCCTCTCATTGCACTTGAAAGAACCGAACTCCGGAAGCTGAACTCTGCCGCCCTCAGAAAGCTCTTTTGTAATGACTGCCGTCATGGCCTTGAGGACCTTATCTACGTCCTTCTTCGTTACCTCACTGCTCTCAGCGATGGCGCTGATCAGATCGCTCTTATTCATTAAATATTCCTCCGTATAATCTGTAGCATAGGACGACCGCCCCGCGATGTCCATAATATCTTTATAAATGCTTTTATACCTTTTGTCAAGGACATGCGGCCTAAAACAAGGGTGCCGAGGCCTTTATCCCTCCTTCATCAGAGCCTTGAAGAGCTCAAGGGCCTTGTCAAGCATATATCCCGCGTCAGGATGTACGGCTTTGCGCTCGGTATATACAAAACCGGGCTTTGCCCCTCGGACGAATCTCAGCTTCCCGCGCTCCGCCGTGATGAGATCCGGTATGACGGCGGTATCTATGTCGGCCTTTGGGTGCATCTCTATATTATAGCCTGAGCGCTTCACCGAGATGTCTGTAGCGTAGGCTTTATGTCCCTCGAGCTTCAGCCTCGCCACCGAGAACAGATTCATGACAGGCGCGGGCACATCTCCGAAGCGGTCTGTCAGCTCGTCCAGCATATCCATGTAGTCGTCTTCCCCGCTTATATCCGAGATACGTTTATACACATCGAGCTTTTGATACTCGTTGGGGATATAGGTGTCGGGGATATAAGCATCGATGTCGCAATCCACCGTGGTCTCGAAATCGTCCTCCTCGGCCTTCTCACCCTTTAGGGTCCCTACAGCCTGCCGAAGGAGTTTGCAGTAGAGCTCATAGCCCACGGCTTCCATCTGGCCGCTCTGCTCCGCTCCTAAGACATTGCCCGCGCCTCGTATCTCCAGATCGCGCATAGCTATCTTTATGCCGGAACCGAGGCCCGAGAACTCTCTGATAGTCTTAAGACGCTTCTCGGCCTCCTCCGAAAGGATCTTGTCCTTTCTATACATCAGGAAGGCGTAAGCCACCTTATCCGAGCGCCCCACACGTCCTCTTATCTGATAGAGCTGTGAAAGGCCCATGCGCTCCGCCCCGTCTATTATGAGAGTATTGGCGTTCGGTATGTCCAATCCCGTCTCTATGATAGTAGTGGAGATGAGCATATCTATCTCGCCTTCCACGAACTCCCGCATGATATGCTCCAGCTCCCGTTCATCCATCTGCCCGTGGGCGTAGCCGATATTTATGTCCGGAAGAAGCCGTCTTAATCTGTCCGCCTTATCTTCTATGCCCTTCACGCGGTTATAGACGTAGAACACCTGCCCTCCTCTTTGCACCTCGCGGCTTACGGCCTCCCTTACGAGCTCGTCATTGTACTCCATGACATAGGTCTGCACGGGAAGCCTGTCTATAGGCGGTTCCTCCAATATCGAGAGATCCCTTATGCCCGAGAGCGACATATGCAACGTCCTCGGTATGGGCGTGGCGGTGAGCGTCAATACGTCTACGTTCGTTTTAAGATCCTTTATCTTCTCTTTATGGGCCACTCCGAAACGCTGCTCCTCGTCTATTATCAAGAGCCCGAGAGCTTTAAATCCAATGTCCTTTGAAAGGAGTCTATGCGTCCCTATCACTATGTCTACGGCTCCTGACTTCAGCTTTTCAACGGTCTTTTTATTTTCCGCGGCGGAACGAAAGCGCGACATCATCTCTATATTGACCGGGAAGCCTTTCATCCTCTCCGCAAATGTATAATAATGCTGCTGGCAGAGTATGGTCGTCGGCACCAAAAAGGCTACCTGTTTTCCATCCTGCACGGTCTTGAAGGCGGCTCTCAGCGCTATCTCGGTCTTTCCGTAGCCCACGTCCCCGCATATCAGACGATCCATGATCCTTCCGCTCTCCATATCAGCTTTGACAGCCTCTATGGCATTTATCTGATCCTCGGTCTCCTCATACGGGAAAAGCTCCTCGAACTCCTTTTGCCAAACGGTGTCCTCACTGTAGCGAAAGCCCTGCCCTGAAAAGCGCTTCGCGTATAACTCGATAAGCTCTCCCGCTATATCGTTTACGGCGCGGGTCACCCGTTTTTTCGTATTTTGCCATTCGGTGCCTCCGAGACGATTTAGTTTTGGCTTTTTCCCCGATCCGCCCGCGTATTTTTGTACCAGTTCGAGCTTAGTAGCAGGCAGATACAGATTGCCTCCATCGGCGTACTCTATCTTTATGTAGTCCTTGCCGACACCTTCTCTTTCTATGTGCTCGATGCCTCTGTAGACGCCTATACCGTGGCTTTCATGCACCACCAGATCTCCCGTCGACAGCTCGCTGAGAGCGTCTATCCTCACGCCTCCGGTCTTTTCCCTTTTGCGACGCTTCTTCCTGCCCGCACCGAAAATGTCCGTCTCGGAGATCGCAGCATAGCGTATATCCGTATACGCAAAGCCCTCGTTCAAGTCTCCATAGACTACCTCTGTAGTGCCTTCCGAGAGTTCTCCTTCCGCGGATATATCCGGGCAATAGGCTCTTACTCCATATTCTCGCAGTGTCTGGGCTAGCCTTGACATACGAGTCCTCGAGGGCGTGAGCACACTGACCCTATATTTTTGATCCTGAAGCTCTTTAAGCGCTTTTACGAAGAGCTCAAAACTGTCCTTATAATTACCGACCGATCCCGTATGAAAGCGAAACTGCTTTTCCGCGCCGAAGTCCGATAGGCTCTCATCCAAAGAGCTCATAAGGACCGTCCTTCTTTCTCTGAGGCTCCCCAGGATCTCCGAGGCGGGATATATGTCCTCTACCGTATCTCCATCTCCTAAAAGTCCCAACTCCAGCCTTCGGCTCATACTCTCCGAAAATTCCAGTTCTACCTCTACGGCCCTTTCTCTTATCCTTACCGGTTCATCGAGGGCTATAAGTGAATCCTCTCCGAAGTATTCTAACAGCGATACCTTCTTTCTATTTTTAGGCCTTTCGTCCGCACCAAAGATCTCTATGACTCCTATCCTGCCGCACGAGCGCTGGCTCTCGGTGTCAAAGACCCTGATAGTGTCGATCTCCGTATCGAAAAATTCTATCCTACAGGGTCCATCCTCTGTCACAGGATATATGTCTATGATACCGCCCCGCACAGAGAATTCTCCCCTTCGCTCTACCTCAGGTACACGCTCGTAAGACATCGAGGCAAGTATCTTTGCGAGCTCGGTAGGTTCTATCACCATGGACTCATAGACCCTAAGGCTGTTTGCTCTCAGATCTTCGCCGTCCGCTATCTTGTCCATAAGTGCGTCAATGGTCGTAATGAGGGTGCCGCGGTCGCCTTTCACAAGATGCTTAAGAGCCTGCATACGCTCATTCGTCACATAGCCGCCCCGTACATCGGAACTATGAAAGAGCAGATCCTTGGGAGGATATATCCATATATCGCCCGCGAAATTCTTAAGGTCGTTAAAAACAGGGGTGAGCGCGCGCTCATCCCTACAGATATAAAGAGTCTGCCCGTAGTCCTTTGAAAGACCGCCGATGAGCTCCGCTTTCTGGGAGGTCATACAGCCCGTGACGCTGACGGGCGCTTTATGTGTCTTAAGTTCATCTCTCAGTTCTACATACTGAGAAATTTTAGGTAAGGGATCGTACATTCTGAAATATCTCGCTCAGTCACCTCTATGTCATCTCCCCGGGCTTTGAAAGATCAAGCCCGTTGAAGCGATCCATGGCCCTTAGCAAACCATCATCTACTATACAGAGGGCCGCTCTCGCAGCCGCCTCCAGCGAACGATCCATCTTTTCCATGTCCGCCTTCGGGAATCGTCCCAATACATGATCGATCAGACCGCCTTCCTCTTGGGGGCTTCCGATGCCTATCCGCACTCTCGGAAAAGCATCCGTGCCCAGACAAGCGATGACGCTCTTCATTCCGTTATGTCCGCCCGCCGAGCCTTGCCCGCGCACTCGGAGCCTTCCACATTCAAAGTTCACATCGTCATAGACTATGATGATGTGATCCGGTCCTATCTTATAATATTCGGCGGCAGCTCTCACGGACTCTCCCGAAGCGTTCATATAAGTCTGAGGCTTTATGATAAGGAGTTTCTCCCCTTCATATGAAGCCTTACCGCAAAGGGCCCTGAATCTGTTTTCCCGAATCCGCGCGCCAAGCAAGCTTGAAAGCCTATCGACCGCCATCGCGCCCGCGTTATGTCTGGTATTTTCGTATTTTTCGCCCGGATTCCCGAGCCCCACTATAAGATACATATCTTCCTTCGATCTACGCATACGGCCTTATCGTGATAAGGACGCCTTGGGATATCTCCATATCATGGTCAAGCTCTCTTTATCCTCGGAAAGGCGGCAAGTCCTTCGCTTTGCGGCTTTCTTTTTTTATCCGGTCCTGTCTTATGTTAAAGGCTTTTAAAAAAATCGTCGAAGGCTCTTTCTTCTACGCTGAGCTGCCCTTCATGGCTTATGACATAAGCAGCAGTGTGATTTCCGAAACGCACGCAGTCCTCTATGGAAAGCCCCTTATCGTAGGCGAAAAGGAAGCCCGCGTTAAAGCTATCTCCCGCTCCTATGGTGCTCACCACATCGACTCTCTCGGTATCCACATAGGAGATCCTATCTCCGTTTACGATCATGATAGGTTCCGCTCCGTTCCTCGCGATGACGGTGCGTTTTCCATGGCCCGAAAGGGCCTTTGCCGCGCCCATGAGATCCTCTTCTTCCGCTATAGGACAGAGCTCATCCTCACCGGATCCCAGCAATATATCCGAAAGCCCGACGAACTCCCTGTAAAACTTTCGTCTTTTTTCATCGAGGCCGTAGGTCTCTATGCGGGCGTTCAGATCGAATACGAATACAGACCTTGCCTTTTCTTTCATCTTGCGGATGAAGTCTATCACTGAGGAAACACTGTCGCTGTCATCTGTAAGCGTCATACCGCCCGTGAATAGGATAGCGTTCATAGAGTACAGCTCCTCTGAAAAGCTATCTCCCGAGAAGGTCGGAAATCTCGCTCCCGGCGGCACCCATGAGAACATCGTTCGTTCTCCGTTCTCATCTATGACCGCGGGACAGACCATGGCTCCGTACTCACCTATAGGCGAATACGACATATCTGCGCCGTAGCCCTCCATGCTCTCTCTAAGAAAGCGTCCGAGAGCGTCGTCACAAAGATCCGTGATAAAGATAGGAGCGGCGCCCAGCTTCCCGAGTACGGTGACGGTATTGCCCACGGTGCCTCCGTGGCGAAGCTCTACTACCGCGGATCTCTCCTCACTCCGATTTCCGGAGGATATGGCCTTTCTGGCCTCACCATAGGGTATGATGAGGTCGGCACAAAGATCCCCGATACATATTATACGCTCCATCCTACTTCCTTAGCTATGCGGCAGAACTCTCTCACGCGGTCTATATCTTTCCTCAGGATGACCCCGTCCTCTACGACGCTGGTCTTGGTAAGGGAATCCACTCCGGCAGGGTGTACGGCGTCTATAGCCGAGGCTACATTCTCTGGTCCTAAGCCTCCCGCAAGTATGACCGGTATGTCTACAGAATCGACTATGGCTTTATCTATGTTCCAATCATGTGTGACTCCTGCCGCTCCAACTCCGGGCACCGTCTTTGACACGCTGTCGAGGATAAGTATATCCGCATAGGCCGCTTTCTGTTTAGCCTCCTCTACGGCGCTCTCATCTTCTATGCCCACAGCCTCCATGAGCTTGACCTCGGGGAGCATCCGGCGCAGTCTCTCTCTGAATCCTGCGTCGCCTTCAAAGTTAGCGCAAAGGTGGAGCACATCGGGCCTCAGCCTCTCGGTCTGGGCGAGTATATCCTCCTCGTTGTCCGCTACCGAGATGAGCACGCCTATGGCTTTGCCCTTCAACGCCCCAAATATCTTTTTCGCCTCGTCCTCGTATATGGCGCATGGGAATTTCCCTCCCGGCTCTCCCACGAGCACGCCGACTCTGTCCGCGCCGGCCTCTACACAGGCAAGCGCCTCCTCTACGGTCTGAATAGAGTATATCTGAGTAAACATCTTTTGTCTCCTTTATGTGAAGGGTCCCATCTTCCCCTATAATACCTTGTTTATCTGCTCTCCATGAAGCCACCGGCGCACATTGTCGGCGGTGATCCGCGCCCTTATCTCCATGGCCTCATCAGTCGCGAAGGCAACGTGCGGCGTAAGCACTGTATTGGGCGCTTTTAAGAGCGTATGATCCTCCGGAATAGGAGGTTCCATATCAAACACGTCTATGCCCGCCCCGGCTATAGCTCCGCTCCGGAGGGCCTCCGCCAGCGCGTCATTATCCACGACCGGGCCGCGAGCAGTGTTTATGAGTATCGCAGAGGGCTTCATGAGTCCTATCATCTCCTTGCTGATGAGTTTATTCGTCTCCGCATTGGAAGGAACATGGATCGAGACTACATCGCTCTCTCTCATAAGCTCGGGGAGCGTCTTATACTCTATACCCAACGCTTTTAGCTCGGGCTTTTCATGTCTGTTATAGGCTATCACCTTGCAGCCGAAGGCCTTTGCCACCATGGCTACTCTGCTTCCTATGGCTCCCGTGCCCACGACTCCGAAGGTCTTCCCGAATATCTCTCTCCCCTGAAGACCGTCCTTCACACCACCCTGTCGTACACGCTTATCACATTCGGGGATATGACGATAAAGCGCTTCCAAGAGCCCGAACACCAGCTCTGTGACTCCGTTCGTCGAATAACCGGCGGCATTGCTCACCGCTACGCCTTTTTTACGGCAGGCCGCAAGATCCACATGATCCACTCCGGTGAATGCCACAGCGAGATACCTAAGCTTGTCAAGCCCTTCTATGACCTCGCCCAAGAGCGGTGTATTAGCTATGACGAGTATATCGGCGTCCTTCGCACGCTCTAGCTGTTCATCCTTATCGGTGGTCTTTTCGGCATAATATACCAACTCATGGCCCTCGCCGAGCGTCTCCGAAAAACACTGTCTTACATAGCTCTCACTTACCGCAAGCGGCTCCAGTACAACTATCTTCATCAGTTCCTCCTGTGTCGGCTGCGCAGCATGATCTTCGAGCGTGAAAGCTCATGATACAGCCGAGACGTTGTATTTGCAAGTATTTTTTACTTTTCACTCGACCTTAACGCTCTGATTGAATCTGTCGAGCAGTACGGCCGCGATCACTCCTATCACGAAGCATATGATATTTATAAGCGCCGATCCTACAGAGACGGTGAAGCTCTCTACAGGGATCGTCATGATCGTCGCCGCGACAACTATACCTACGATGGCATGAAAAGCCACGGAATAGTAATGCTCAAACAGGGCATTAACGGCTTTAGCAAGGGCAAATACAGTCACTACCGCTCCGATCCCTCCCGGGATACATACAGCCATATTGAGATGACCTATGCCCTCTACGAATGGCGTGTAGAGTCCCAGCGGCATGAGCAGAGTTGAAAAGCTCATACCAGGCGCTATCACGCTCAGTGCGAGGCAAAAGCCGCAAAAAAGATACCAGCTGAACCCGGGCGTTATCTGTACCGAAAATATATTCAGCGAGATGAGCAACGCCATGATGACGATAAAGGCTATGGCCGTCGATATGTAGGAAACGCCCGTCCTGCCCTGTTCTCCCGCTTCTTTCCATATCGAGGGCATCATGCCCGTGATGAGTCCTATAAAGAGACAGACCGACCTATCGGGATATCGGTCGAGAAAGAAAGATAGCAGATTTGCCACTCCCAAGAAGCCTATAGCCATGCCTATGATCACCGGAATCAGGCCGGGGACATGAGTCTTGAATCTTTTTATCGGGTCTGACAGTAGCTCCATGACAGGTTTATATATGCCGAATACTACGCAGAGCACCCCTCCGGATATGCCCGGCAGTACCGCTCCGAGCCCTACAAGGGCACCCTGGAATATCCGAAATATGAACTGCGTAGTGTTCAGCTCTTCGTTTTTAGAGTCCATTGGTCTTATTTCCTTTCAAGATGTCGGGGAAAGACATCCTCC
>CAZQFD010000012.1:11101-13612 GCA_964592535.1 uncultured Lachnospiraceae bacterium
CGCCTCCTCATCTATATCAAAACGGCCGTTATGATAAGGTGTAGCCGTGTTGGGATCTGCATTCCTCGTGCCGATATAAGCATACATCCCCTTTGCTTTTAAAAGATATTCCGCAAAATCATCCGCGCTCATGGATTTTTCGAGGTCGCTTATGATCATCTCCCTGGGTATCAGACGTTCCGTGACCTTTGTGACCTCGGACACGACGTCCTTATCATTTATGACCGGCGAAGCATGCGTCTCGATCTCCACCTCTGCGCTCGCGCCGAACATGGCCGCCGTAGACACCGCTATCTCTCTTACTCTCGCGGCTGTTTCCTCTTTCGTCGTTATGCTGAAGGTCCTTATGCTGCCTTCAAGCTCGGCCTTTTCGGCTATTATATTGGCGGCGGTACCGCAGTGGAACTTACCGACGCCCACGACTACAGTATCTAAGGGCGACGCACTTCTCGCCACCACGGACTGCAATGCCACGACTATCTGAGAAGCGATATAGAGAGCGTCTATGCCCTGATCCGGGGGTAGCAACATGAGCGCTCTTGCCTATCACCTTTATCTTGAATACGTCGGAGCCTGCGTTCGCAGGCCCCGCGGTAAGGGAGATCTTTCCGGCATCTATCCTCGGACTCACATGAGTACTGTACACCCTATCCACATCGTCCATGAGTCCCGCGGCTACAAATCGTTTGGCGCCGCCACAGACCTCCTCGCCCTGCTGGAAAAAGAGCTTTATCCTTCCGGAAAACTCCGTTTCTTTTTCTTTTAGTATCTTTGCCGCAGCAAGGAGCGTAGCCGTGTGTCCGTCATGTCCGCAGGCGTGGCATACCCCCGTCATTTTTCGAACGATACTCGCAATCCACCTTAAGATCCTGCATAGGGAGCGCGTCAATGTCAGAACGTAGCGCGATGCAGCGAGGCCTTTCAGTACTACCGGAAGCGCCGCTCTCCCTTTTTCCGTCTATCCAAGCATAGATACCTGTCTCACCCACTCTCTCGTGAGGGATCCCGAAACGGTCAAGCTCTCCTTCTATCACCTTGGCTGTGTTATATTCCTTCATGCTGACCTCAGGGTGCATATGGAAGTATCTGCGTCTTTCCTTTATGTACTCCCTTTCTTTTTCTACATAGTCCTTTATCACGTCGCTCCTCCCTTTGCTCAGATGTAGCTCACTGTCTCGGAAAGCTCTTTTCGTAATGTGCGGTTCGGCAGAGGCACCGCTCCCTCTGCGGCATAGCCAAGATCCAACAACATCACTATCTCCTCGTCCTCGGGGAGCTGAAGCTCCTTTTTGGCCTCGTCAGGGTCAAATCTATTCAGCCAGCAGCTGTCTACTCCGATAGACGCGGCAGCCAAGATAAGGTGCGTCGCCACTATAGCGGCGTCCTCGATGCCGGAGTCTCTGATCCCGCCCGGATAGGTATAAACGCCCCTTTTGTCATAGGTCACAGCGAGCACAGTAGGCGCACCGTATCTGCAGGGAGTAAGCTTATCTATCTTAGCAAGCCCTTCCTCGGACTGTATCACATATATATGCTGCTCCTGTGAATTTTTCGCTGTCGGAGCCCATCTCGCGACCTCCAATATCTTTGCGAGCTGTTCCCTTTCAAGCTGCTTCTCAGAATATTTCTTGCAAGAATATCTCTTTTTGACTAATTCCAAAAGATCCATGACCTCTCCTTTCACCCACGATGGACTTTACCTTGTCGATCGTATGGTTGGTATATGGGCATGCAGCATCGATGTCCGTATAGGCTTGACCCGCACCCATTTGTCCTTATTATATATGAAAGATCTGCTTTTATAAAGCTGAAATGATATTATAAATAATGGGGAGATGGCACATATATGATGTGTCCCTTTTGATCTCATAGATAAAAGCGCAGCGGAGAACGATGATATAAAAATGGAAGGGTACAAAGAAAACAGGGTTTTGATGTAAAGAGTAAGTACAGGGATCAAAAGTGTTCACTTCCAATCGACAGAGTCCTTTTTGTAGCTGTCATCATTAGGTCAACGATTTTTCGCATAAACAGCTTGACAAATATTCAAAACTTATGTAAAATTTGTTCGTTGCCTGACTTTTCGGTCAAGGCATTGGCCTCGGTAGCTCAGTTGGTAGAGCAATGGACTGAAAATCCATGTGTCGCTGGTTCGATTCCTGCCTGAGGCACTTGGATGAATATCCTTTTCGCGCGAGTGGCTCAGTGGTGGAGCGTCGCCTTGCCAAGGCGAAGGTCGCGGGTTCGATCCCCGTCTCGCGCTTTTTTTGTTGGTCGCGTAAAACATGGCTCATCGCGCTGAAAGCCTTGTTCTACGCGGTCTTTATGTGTTCCTGATGTTGCTTTTATGCTTTTCCCGCTATCGCATATAACATCTTCAACATAAAATTTGGCATGAAATTTGGCACAAGAGCTATGCGCTTTGGCAACAAAAAAGGGCCCTTCTGGACCCTTGATCCACGCTTGTCTGCATCATCGACTGTAAGATCCATGTCGTCGCACAGCGCAACT
>CAZQFD010000013.1:0-12057 GCA_964592535.1 uncultured Lachnospiraceae bacterium
GAACTTAAGCCCATGCGCGAGATCTGCTTTTTCCACTCTTGACCAAAGAGCCGTTCCTCTCTGTTTTCTTGATCGACCACCGGTACATTTTGTCATATGATCTAATCTGAACCATTTGATGTTTAAGCTGCTTAGGTATCTATCACACTCCTCTAATCCCTCCTTCGTCTCTGATCAGAAATTCGTCGAAGCGAGCTTGGAGAGTATGTTCTCAAGGATGACTCCCTCATTTACCGGCACGCCTGCCTCCTCCGAGATAGCTATGGCGGCCTGTACAAAATCCGCTGCCTTTTTCACGGAGCGCTTTAGGCCCATGCCACGGAGCAAAGAGGATGCCACTATAGATGAAAAGATGTCGCCCGTGCCTCCTCTGCTGGTTCCCGACCTCCTGCCTGAGACGAACTCCACGCTGTTTTTGTCCGCTATGACATTTATGATACGGTCCTGTCTCTCTATGCCGGTTATAACTATCTGCTCCGGTCCCAGCTCAAAAAGTTCCTCCACCATATTCATGACGCAGGATTTGAGACGGCGAAGCTTGGGGGCTCTTGTGTAGACCATGACCTTATCATAGTCAAAGCCTGTAAGCAAGCAGGCCTCCGTGATATTCGGCTTTATGATCGAAGCGCGCTTTACGAGCCTGTCCTTTATATACTCGGCATAGTCCTCGCTGAAGCCTCTGTAGAGCCGTCCGTGATCCGCCATGGCGGGATCCACGAATACCAAAGTATCGTCCCTTCTGAATCGGTCTATGAAGTCCGCCGCGGCCTTCACCTGCTCCTCGTAGTTCATATACGCGGTGATGATTCCGTCAAAGGAGAGGTGGAGCTGTGCCCATGCGTCCGTATAAGGCTTCATATGCTCCGTAAAGTCGAATTTATATTCGCTGGGGAAAGCGGTATGGTTTGAAAGTATCGCTGTGGGGACGGGACAAGCCTGCACTCCGAGCGCGGATATGACTGGGATTGCGACGCAGAGCGAGCAGCGTCCGTAGCCTGAAAGGTCGTTTATCACCGCAAGCTTCTTAGGTATCCTGGGTCTGGAAGAGCCCGATCCTTCGTCCGTCTTAGTATCTTTCATATCAATAACTTCCTCGTGATCTTCCGTGGTTTTTCTTTCATCGCCGAAATGACTCGGCTCAAGCTTATTCTCTGACATATAAAAGTCCACTCTTTGTTAGTACAGGCTTAAGCGCCGTATAAAGCACTATGGATACCACTATCGCGATGACCGCATTCACCAATGATGACACCAGCTTCTCCATGAGCATGACCGCGACGGCCTCCATGGGCGAACCCATGATGAACCTGTACGTCACAAACTCCTTTATCAAATATCCTATGATATAGGCTGCTTCGCCTACGATACCGCAGGCGATGAGCCTAGGCACCGTACCGGCCCTCTTTAAAAGACCCTTTTTATAGCAAAAGCCCCCTGCGTAGCCCATGATGAACTTAGTTATGAAGGTCACTATCCATCCGACAGGCGAGCCGCCCCAAAATACCACATCGAAAAGGAAAGATCCAAATCCCGCCGCAAGCCCGCCATTTAGGGCTCCGAGGAAATAACCGGAAAGCAGGCAGAGGCCGTTTCCCAAGTGAAACCTCGATACTCCCAATATCGTCGGGAAACGTATCTCTATCTTAGACCCGGCAAAGACCAGCGCCGCCATTATACCTATCAGTGTGATCGTCTTGGTATCATAGCTTTGTTTCCGTTTTTCAGACATGGCGAGCTCCTTATATCAGGCACCGAGCATTTACTCATGCTCTTGCCCGTTATTTTATAAGCCCATTATATCTTCGCCGAAGAACTTATCAATATCGTGAAAATATTCTTAAAAATTGTTTAATATTCTCGGCGGGATCCCCTTTGAAAACCGACGAGCCCGCGACGATAACATTGGCCCCCGCCTCCAATATCGACTCGACATTTTGGAGCGTGATCCCGCCGTCTACCTCTATGTCGAGGTCAAGTCCTTTTTCGTCGGAGAACGCGCGCAACTTTCGTATCTTATCAGTCACATATCCGATATAGCGCTGGCCCCCAAACCCCGGATTCACGCTCATGAGCAGCACCATGTCGAGCATCGGCATGATATACCGTATCGTATCCAATGAGGTCGCGGGGTTCAGGGCTACACCTACCTTCATACCGGCCTCCTTTATAGCGTTCACCGCGCGGTCAAGGTGCCTTGTGGCCTCGGCGTGTATCGTGAGTATATCAGCCCCGCAAGCTACGAAGTCCTCTATGTATCTCTGCGGATCTTCTATCATGAGGTGTACGTCGAATACGAGATCCGTACAGCTTCGTATGCTCTTTATGACTGGCATACCGAAAGATATATTCGGTACGAAGCTCCCGTCCATGACGTCTATATGCAGATACTTTGCTCCACCCTTCTCGCAGAACTTTATATCCTCGCCAAGCCGTTTGAAGTCCGCCGAAAGTATGGACGGCGCCAATATATGATCCATGTTACCTCCTCTCACCCGCTCTCATCTCCTCATAGATCTGCACATAGTCCTCATAGCGTTCTCTGTGGAGCTTACCTTCACTGAGTGCCCGTTTCACCGCGCAGATGGTCTTATCCTCGTGTATGTGATTGCAGGTGTTATATCTGCATTCGGGGCAGTACGGCCCGAACTCATCATAGTAATACTTTATATCCTCGGAACGAAGCCCGTTTATATGTAGCTCGTTGAGCATGAGCGAGGTGAAGCCCGGTGTATCCAGGATATAGCTCTCCTCCCCTATCGCGAACAGCTCGGTGTGCCTCGTGGTCTGCTTTCCGCGTTTTATCTTTTCAGAGAGCTCTCCCGTCTCTGAGAGCTCCTCTCCGTAAAGGAGGTTTATGAGTGAGGATTTGCCTACGCCCGAAGGGCCCGCAAGCACTGTAGCGCGGCCCCTTAATAGGTCAAATATCCTCTCTTTTATGTCATCGTCTCTTACGGATCCGAGGACGACCTCATAGCCCGCGGCCTCGTAGATCTCCTTAAGCTTCATGCCGCGGCCCTCCGTATCGAGATCCTTTTTGTTGAAAAATATCTTGACCTCTATATCCTGAGCCGCCATGTATATGAGGAAACGATCCAGCAGGTTCAGATTCGGTTCCGGCTCCGTCACCGCGAATATCACGAGCACCCTATCGATATTCGCCGCAGCAGGCCTTATAAGCATATTTTTCCGCTCATCTATCCGTATGAGGTCGCCCTCCTTGTCTTGCTCGTGGGTGACCTCCATCTCCACCGTATCTCCGGGGAGCGGCTTCAGTTTTTTCTTTCTGAATATCCCCCTCGCCTTACAGGCGTATATCTCTCCGTTCTCGGCGTGTACATAGTAGAAGCCTCCTACGCCCTTAAGTATCTTTCCACGCATCTATCCACCGTCATTCTAATGGCCCGAAAGAGATCGTCGTCCTGAAGTAGAGCTCGCCTGTATTGGCGTTGATGACCTCTACGTCTCCGGTATCTACCCCATAAGCTCCCCTTATGTTCCTGATGCTCACCGGGATCATGGAGCCTTGGGGCACGGGTTTTACCTCCTCCAAGGTCGTATAGACATAGGAATCATTGACCCTTTGTCTGAGCCTCGTATAGACATATACCATATTCATCGAGTCGATCGGCCCGCTCGCCGTCCCGACCCGGCACACCGTGTCTACGCTTCCGTAATAGAAGTCCTGCGACAATTCATCCTCGTCCTCGGAGGCTCCGGTGCTTATCTCAAGATCGATCTCCTCTCCTGTCAGTACCGTCTCTCCTTCCTCTACGGACTGAGAGCATACAGTGCCCTCGTTATAAAGCGCCGAGGAGCGGTAAGTCACCTCGCCTACACTCAGTCCCAGTTGATTGAGCATATATCTTGCCTGATCCTCACTGTAGCCGAGGAGGCTCTGCATGACGATCTCCACATTTTCAGGGCCTGAGCTTACTACTAATCTTACGGTGCTTCCTTCTACTACGAGCGAAGAACTGTCCGTTCCCTCGATCAGCTCATAACCTACCACAAGCCCTACCTCTACATCCTCTGAAAGACGCGAGGTCGTATCGGCGCTCACATAAACTCCCACTTCGTTGAGTGCGGTTACAGCCTCTTCAACGCTGAGTCCTAAAAGATGGCCGAGCGTATAGTTTATCCTGGTACCTAAAGAGACCGTCACATAGGCTGTCTCTCCTTCCTCTACCGTCTCTCCCGCCTCGGGATATTGTTCTATGATGAGCCCTTCATAGTATACATCCGAAAAGTCCGACTCCGAAGAGTCTAAGCTCACTCCAAGATCGGAGAGCTTGGCCACCGCCTCGTCCACACTGTTGCCGAGTATGCTCGGCATGACCTGTTCCGGCCTTATCTCCACCGTGAGATCCTGTCTGTATTCCGCGGCCTCTTCGGTCGAGCTATCTGTGACCGAGGCTTCCTCAGCCTCTGTCGTGGCTATCACGACATCTGTCCTTCTGTCCGAGATATTGAGTGTGAGTATGACGGCTATGATTATCATGAGAGCCATGGCCCCGTAGATGAGATAGCGGGCATATCTTCTTACAAAGCTCTCCGTCTCACTATCCGTAGGAGGATAATCGTCCCTAGTTATGATCACGGTGGTGTCGCCCGTACTGTCCTCGGAAGTATCTCCCGGCTCCTTCGGTTTCGGTAAGACGCGAGGAACGTCGTCCGTCCTTTCGGTGTCCTTTTCGATATCGTCCGCAGACTCATCCCGCCTGTCCCTATCGGCGGCCACGCTCGCGTCTTTTTTATTCTCTACCGTATCATAAAGCTTTACGAAATGCCCGTTCGGTTCGTTCACACAGCGTTTCAGATCCGCTATCAGATCTGCCGCCGAGGCATATCGATCCTCGGGCCGTTTCTTCGTGGCCTTCAGTATGATGTCGCTTAGCGCGGGATATACGTCAGGGTTATAGACGCTCGGAGGCACGATAGCCTCTGAGATATGGGCCATGACTACATTTACCGTATTCTCTCCTTTAAAGGGGAGCTTTCCGGTGATCATCTCGTACATACAGATCCCGAGCGAATATATATCCGAACGCTCGTCGGTCTGTCCGTACTGCGCCTGTTCGGGGGCTATATAATGCACAGAGCCTACCACGGCCGAATTGACAGTGTCTTGGGTGACGGCCCTCGCTATGCCAAAATCGGCGACTTTTACCTTGCCGTCTTTGGATATTATCATATTTTGGGGTTTTATGTCCCTATGTATGATCCCGCTCTTATGCGCGGCAAGTATGCCTTCCGCGGTCTGTAAGCTGATACCGATGGTCTCCTTATTCGAGAGTACGCCCTTTCTTGCGATATAATTCTTAAGGGTGATACCTTCTACCAGCTCCATGACTATATAGTGAAGCTCGCCTTCTTCCGCGGCATCATAGGCCTGTACGATATTGGGATGGCTGAGCTTCGCGGCAGAACGCGCCTCATTACCGAATTTTTTTAAAAATTCCTCGTCGTGCGAGCATTCCTCTTTCAGTATCTTTATCGCAACGACTCGGTCGAGCTTTGCGTCCTTTGCCTTAAAGACATAGGACATCCCGCCTTGGCCGATCTTTTCCAATATCTCATATCTGTTGTCAAGTATATCTCCGGCTTTGATCATCTTTCTTCACCGCCTTCCGTATACCTGATAAGTATGAGGGCAATGTTGTCCACTCCGCCGTTCTCATTGGCCTCGGAGATGAGCGTATTGGCCTTGTATTCCAGGCTGCCGTTTCCTGAGATGACGCTCAGGAGCCTGTCGTCATCTACCATGTTCGTAAGCCCGTCCGAGCAGAGCAGCACATAGTCTCCGTGCATGAGCTCCACCTCAAAATAATCGGCCTTTACATCTTCCTCGCTGCCCACGGCTCTCGTGATATAGCGTTTCTTATCATAATATTCCTCGGAGCCTCGCTGCATCAGGCCTCTATCCATCATCTCCTGTACATAGGAGTGGTCTTTCGTCACCTGAGTTATATCGTCACGCGCGAGATAAAGTCTCGAGTCGCCTACATTGCAGACAGTGAGCAGGCCGTCCTCTATCACGGCAGCCACTAAAGTGGAGCCCATGCCCTTTAAAGCCTCGTCTTTCAGAGACTTGTGGTAGATCATAGCATTGGAGAGCATGAGGGCGTTGTTGATGACCTTTGCGGGCGACCCCTCTTTGGTCTTACTTATGTAGCCTACCATGGTCTCCACAAGATATTTTGAGGCGTAATCTCCCGCCCTGTGGCCTCCCATACCGTCCGCCAGTATGAAAAGGTTGGGGAAAGCTCCCACAGGCTTTGTGCTCTCGAAAATGTAGTCTTGATTCACCTGTCTTTTCCGACCTATATCAGTCAGTGCATAAGCCTGCATCTGTCATGTATCTCCTTCTAAGCTGTCCACAGGCAGAATCTATGTCTCTGCCCATCTCCCTTCGTATCGTGACATTGGCGCGGCATCTTATAAGCTCGTCCTTAAAGCGGAGCAGCGCCATCCTTTCAGGCTCCTCATACTCCCTCTCTTTTATCGGATTTATCGGTATGAGATTTATATGCGCGCGAAGCTCTCTCGCTATTCCGGAGAGCTTTCTCGCGTCCTCCATGCTGTCGTTCAGGCCCTTATTGAGCGCGTACTCCAAGGTGATCCTCCGGCCCGTCTCCTTAGCATAATATCCGCAGGCGCCAAGCACCTCCTTAAGCTCATAGTTCTTAGCTATGGGCATGGTGATCGATCTCTGCTCTTGGGTCGGGGCGTGAAGTGAGAGCGCAAGCGTGATCCCGAGTCTTAGCTTTGCAAGCTCATATATCTTAGGTACTATACCGCAGGTAGAGAGCGTGATGTTCCTCTGAGAGATATTAAGACCGTCCCAAGCTGAGATCATCCTTATGAACTTCACTGTCTCGTCATAATTATCGAGAGGTTCTCCGGAGCCCATAATGACCACATGGCTCACTCGCTCCCCTATATCGTCCTCTATGGCGTAGACCTCGGAGAGCATCTCCGCGGCCGTAAGATCTCGCACCAGTCCGTCCAGCGTAGACGCACAGAAGCGGCAACCCATACGGCAGCCTACCTGAGAGCTTATGCAGACCGAAGCTCCGTAGCTGTAACGCATGAGCACAGCCTCTATGACATTGCCGTCTCCTAACGCGAATATGTATTTCCTAGTGCCGTCAAGCTTTGATGTGAGCACGGAGACCACGCGAAGCTCAGTGATAAAGTAGTCCTCCGAGAGCCTTGCGCGAAGCTCCTTTTTAATATCCGTCATCTCATCAAAGCTTCCGACGTGACGTTTATGTAGCCAGCTATAGATCTGCGAGGCTCGATATGAGGGCTCCGAGAGCTCTTTAAGCCTCTTTGTAAGTTCCGTTTTGTCAAGCTCTCTTATGTCTTCCACTGCGTCCGATCGTATCCCTTTTCCATCACAGCCACATAAAAGCCGTCGTGCAGCTTAGTGGGCAGGAGCTTTATACTGCTTATGAGCCTGAATCCAAGATGGCTCATCGCCCAGGTGATATTTTCCTCATCCTCTTCAGGAGTTATGGTACAGGTGCTGTAGACAAGCCTCCCCTTTGGCTTCACATAGCGCGCCACCGACATGAGCATATCCCGCTGGAGCCCTCTAAGCTCCTCTATGCTGTAAGATCTAAGGTCGTATTTTATGTCCGGTTTCCTCCCCGCTACGCCTAGCCCCGAACAGGGCGGATCCATCATGACTATATCCGCGCGGTAAAAGCTCTCCTCGTCCGCTTTAAAGGCATCGAGCTGCCTTATCTTTATATTTTTGAAGCCTATGCGCTCGGCGTTCTCCCTTATCAGCTCGAGCTTCTTTTCCGAGATGTCCCTCGCTTCCACGAGGCCGCTCCCCTTAAGTATATCGCAAAGCTGCAGAGTCTTTCCCCCGGGAGCTGCGCATACATCTATCACATGGTCGCCTTCCTTGACCCCCGACATGGCGGCGGGCAATGTCGAGGCCGCATCCTGTACTAAAAATAGCCCTCTTTTAAATGTATCGAGCTTCGTGATGTCAAAGACTTTCGTGAGACTGTATACGGCGGGTATCGCGTCCTCGGGCAATGTAAGGCCGTAACTTCCCAGTATGGCCTTTATATCTATCTTTTCGGGCCCAGCGCCTTCATCGTTAAGCAGTTTAACTATATCATCCTCTTTCATGATCGACGTATTCAGCCGCACAGTCACGGGGCGTTTTTCGAGCCAGACCCTTGCTATCTCCTCCGCCTTTTTCTCTCCGTTATCGGAACAGAGCTTTTTATAGAGCCATTTCGGCACGGAAAGATAGACGCTCTTATCCTTATAGTTCTCCTCGGCCTCTTTTCCCGCCTCCTTATCTCGCACCACGTTCCTGAGTACGGCATTCACGAATCCCGAAAGCTGCTTAAGTCCTCTCGTCTTAGTAAGCTCCACGGCTTCGTTACAGACAGCCGCGTCCGGCACCCTGTCTAAAAAAAGGATCTGATATACGGAGATACGCAATATCCCCTTTGCCTCTGTATTCAGAAAGCCGATCGGTCTCTTAAGGTATCTCTGTATTATATGGTCAAGCCTTATGAGATGGTCTAAGGCTCCGTCAACTATTATCTTTACCAGCGCTCTATCCTTAGCCGAGAGCGATGACTCCCTTAGCGTCTCACGCAGGCAGACATCGGACTTCCTTCCGCCTTCGGTCACTGATAGCAGTACGCAAAGAGCGACCTCTCTCGGGTCGAGGCCGTTCTTCGGGCTGTATAGCTTTTTTGTTTTATCTCTAGTCATCTTTCATGACCGTAAGACGGATCAGTCCCGCCTCCTGCCGCTTAGGATGATGAGCCTTAAGAGCGTGACAAGGGTCGAGACCGCCGCCGCTACATAGGTGAGTCCTGCCGCTCTCAATACCTTTTTAGCGGCGGGAAGCTCATCCGGATAGAGCAGACGCTTTTCCTCAAGTATCTTAAGCGCTCTGTTTGAAGCGTTATACTCTACGGGAAGCGTGATGACGCTCACCAAAAAACCTACAGCGAACAATATGATACCGAGACTTATAAGCCCCGTATACCCCAGTATGACCCCGATGAGCAATATGGGTATGCCAAGGTTCGAACACATCGCACAGAGCGGCCTTATAGCCGTGCTGAGCTTTAACGGTACATAGCCGTGATAATGCTGCAGGACATGGCCGCACTCATGGGCTGCGACGCCTATGGCCGCTATGCTCCTTGAATTGAAGTCCGAAAGATATACCGTCTTTTCCGAGGGTGAATATCTGTCGCTGAGCTTGCCTCTCGTGGGCTTAAGCTCCACATCATAGATACCGTTCGACTCCAGTATGCGCCTTGCGGCCTCCGAGGCCGTAAGGCCTGACACGGATCGAACTCCCGAATACTTGTTATATATGCTATTTACTCTAAACGAGACAACAAGCGAAAATATCGCCGCTATGAGTACCCATATATAGGTCGGATCGTAATAATAGTAATAATACGGATAAAACATTTTTTCCTTTCTGCATTTTTGTCATGCACCTTTATGCCGCCGAAGGAGCCACCTCCTCAGGCCCTGCCCTCCCTTGTGAGTGAGGAGAGCGAAGGGAGGCAGACCTATTTTATCCCAACGAGAGCTTCTCGGAAAGGAGCTTTTGGTCCCCTCTTAAGAAAGCTTCCGCGCTCATGCGCTTCTTCCCTTCAAGCTGCACCGTGACAAGCCTTAAAAAGCCTTCTTTGCAGCTTATGTATAAGTTACTGTTGTTCGCAAATATCATCCCTTCTTTAAGGCTCTCGGACGTTTTAAGGCTCTTTCCTTCGCCCCGCAAGCCCGCAGCACCCACAGTCGAAACACTGCCATCGATCTCATAAGGCTCGTCCTCTGCCTTCGCTTCATATATCTTAAAGAGCTTTCCCTCTAGCCTCGTAAAAGCCGAAGGCCAAGGACTAAGCCCTCTTATCTTCCTCTCAAGCTCTCTTGCCGGCCTCGAAAAATCTAAGAGACCATCCTCCTTTTTCAATATAGGCGCGTAGCTCGGGGCTATCCCTAAACTGTCCTGCGATATGGGTGTTATATCGCCTTCCGAAAGCAGCCTAAGCGTCTCCTTTATAAGCTCTCCCCCAAGCTCTGAGAGCTTCATCGTGAGGCTCCCCGTCGTATCATGCTCATCTATCTTAAGGTTTTTTTTAAGAAGTATGTCTCCGGTATCTACACCCTCCGCCATGAGCATGGTCGTGACGCCCGTCTCTTCATCGCCCTCCATTATGGCCATGGCTATGGGTGACGCGCCCCTCCAGCGGGGCAGCAAGGAGGCGTGTATATTTACACAGCCAAAGCGCGGCACCGCGAGCAGCGAAGGCTTAAGTATCTGCCCGTAAGCCGCCACCACTATAACATCGGGCGAAAGCTCCTCGATCTTCGCTATGAACTCGAGATCTGCGGCCTTTTCGGGCTGTAATACCCTTAGTCCGAGGGCTATGGCCGCCTCTTTTACGCTCGGCATAGAAAGCTCGCCTTTTCGTCCCTTCGGCTTATCGGGCTGAGTCACGACTGCGAGCACCTCATGCCCGTCCTCATATATAGCTCTAAGGGGAGGCACGGCAAAATCCGGAGTCCCCATATAGACTATCCTCATCCTTCGTCCCACTCTCCTTCGCTCTCCTCGGCAAGTTCGTCTAACGGGACCAGTTCGCCTTCCACAAGCTCCGTATAGAGCCTTCCGTGCAGATGGTCCACTTCGTGCTGGACACATCTCGCGAGCAGGCCCTCGCACTCTTTTTCCTTATCCTCGAAATGCTCATCTTTATATCTCACCTTGAGCTTAGCTGCCCGCCTTACCTGACCTCTTAGATCCGGCACGGAAAGACAGCCCTCATAGTCCAGTTCTTCTCCCTCGGTCTCAAGGATCTCAGGATCGATGAGGACATATCGCTCCCCGTCCTCTACGTCTATCACCACGACCTGTTTCAGTACTCCCACCTGCGGGGCGGCGAGCCCGCAGCCTCCATGATAGTACATCGTCTCAAACATATCCTCGATGAGTTCCGTCGTCCTTGGAGTCAGTTCCTTTACCTTCTTACTCTCTTTATTCAGGATAGGATCTCCCTCTATCCTTATCTCTCTAAGCGCCATACCGCTTTCCTTTCTCAATAAAGCTCAAAGCCAAGCTGTATCTTCCCTTTGTACCCTTCTAAGACACGCTCTCTGCAAGCCTCTCTGAGTGAAAAGAGCGAGGTCATACCATCCTTTTTGTCGTCAAGCTTCGGCTCCTGTCTATCATCAATGATTATATCATGGCGAAGCTGCTTTATATATAAATTTTTTCTATAAATATCATTAACTTTATACGGGGAGGCGTTGCACGGGCCTATGAGCCGCAGTTCGTATCCGTCCGAAGGATAGGCTTCTATGAACGATCCCAATTCGTCTGCGGCCTTTGTGAGCAGCTCCTCATTCGGGGAGGAGAGCCCCAGCCTCAGCATCTCGCAGAACGGCGGATAATCCATCAACCTCCTATAGCTGAGCTCCCTTTCATAAAAGGATCCGGGATCCTCGCTTGCCACGGCGCTTATCGCGTAGTGCTCAGGCTCATAGCTCTGTATGACCACAATGCCCGCGCTCACGCCTCTTCCTGAGCGTCCAGCCGCCTGCGTAAGGAGTTGAAAGGTGTGTTCAGCTGCGTCAAATTCGGGTGTGTTGAGCGAAAGATCCGCCGCTACCACACCCACCAGAGTGACATCGGGGAAGTCGTGCCCCTTCACTATCATCTGCGTGCCTATGAGTATGTCCGCCTTATGCTTTGAAAAATCGGAAAGTATACGCTCATGTCCGCCTTTTTTCGCCGTGGTGTCTCCGTCCATGCGAAGCACCGAGGCCTCGGGAAAGGCCTTCCTTACCGCCTGTTCAAGCTTCTGTGTACCTGTCCCGAATACAGCGATATAAGAGCTCCCGCACTCAGGACAGACTGGCGGAAGCTCGGTCTCATATCCGCAATAATGGCAGCTCAGTTTGGCTCCCGCCTTCCTGCCCTTATCATAGTACCATTCGTTGTGAGCGGTGAGCGAGACGTCGCAGTGAGGGCATTTCATCACATGGCCACAGCTT
>CAZQFD010000013.1:12067-13178 GCA_964592535.1 uncultured Lachnospiraceae bacterium
TTCGGCAGGAGACAAAGCCGGCATACCCTCTCCTATTCAGAAAAAGCATGATCTGCTCTTTTTTTGCGAGCCGCTCCTCCATGAGCGCCGCGAGCCTTTCGGAAAATATGCTCCTGTTACCGTTTTGAAGCTCCGTCCGCATATCCTCTATATATATCTTGGGAAGCTTGGCTCCCCTTACGGCTCTGCTCCTAAGCCTAAAAAGCGCGTATATGCCGTCCATGGCCCTCTTATAGCTTTGCAAAGAAGGCGTCGCAGATCCAAGCACCAGCTTAGCGCCCGCTCTTTTTGCGCGAAATAGAGCCACTTCCCTCGCGTCATATCTCGGAGAAGTGTCCGACTTATAGGAGCGCTCATGCTCCTCGTCTATAACTATAAGACCCAAGGAAGGGAGCGGCGTAAAGAGCGCCGACCGAGGCCCCACTACCACGTCTACCTCTCCGCCCGCGGCCCGCACATACTGTTCATAGCGCTCACCCAGAGAGAGTTTTGAGTGAAACAGGGCTATACGCCCTTCAAAATATACAGAAAGCTCCTTTACGGTCTGATAGGTGAGCGAGATCTCGGGAATCAGGACGATGGCTTGTTTTTCCTGTCTTATCATCTCTTCTATGAGCTTGATATAGATGAGGGTCTTGCCGCTGCCGGTCACGCCGTAGAGCAGCGACGTCCGATCTTCTTTCAATATCCCCGAAAAAGCGACTCTCTGCTCAACATTCAACTCTACAGAGAGCCGCTCCTTTTCATCGGTGAGATCCTTTATCACCTCTACGGGATCTCGACGTCTTTTGTTTTTCCCGACTGTCCGTTTTACCGGGAGAGCGGCTTTAAGAGCCGCGTTCATGGTAGACCCATAGCGCTCCGCCATGAATACATCGCAGGCGAGGATGTCCTCATTGGCGTCAAGGGAGCCTTTTTTTATGCCGATGATGTCCTTTAGCTTCTCCTCATCAAAATCGGCCCTGTCCAATATCTCGATGACATAGCCCGTCCGTCTCCCTCTCCCGAACGGCACTTCGACTCTCGTGCCTACACCTATGCTGTCCGAAAGTTCCTTGGGTATGTGATAGGTATAGGCCTTATCCACGGCGTCCGCTGAGATATTTATTAT
>CAZQFD010000014.1:0-12864 GCA_964592535.1 uncultured Lachnospiraceae bacterium
GCCGTAAAATGTGCCGAGTGTTCGAGACCTTCCACTCGTAAAACAAAACTAAAGGGAGAAACCAAATATGAGAAAGTCTAAGACAGATACCGCCTACATCACGATGGCGGGCGTCATCGCAGCGCTCTATGTGCTGCTCACTATGGTCATGAGCTTTCTGGGGCTCGCGAACGGAGCCATACAGATAAGGCTCTCGGAGGCCCTGACGATCCTCCCCGTATTTACGGGAGCTGCGGTGCCCGGGCTGTTCGTAGGCTGTCTCCTCGCCAACCTGCTTACAGGCTGCGCGTTCTGGGATATAGTATTCGGCTCTCTGGCCACGCTCGCGGGAGCTCTCGGCACGAGATATATAGGGAGGAGGTTCCCGATCACCGCTCCGATGTTCCCGATAGTCGCCAATATCATAGTCGTGCCGATAGTGCTTCGCACGGTATACGGAAGCCCCGACAGCTATCTCTTTTTAGCGGCTACGGTCGGGATCGGTGAGATCCTATCCTGCGGCCTCTTCGGAGGTATACTTTATAAGGCGATACAAAAAAGACAGCTTTTTAGATCCGTCTCAGGATAAGAGATCCTGCAGATCAGCACGCCCCAGAGAAAGCAGATCGCATACCGCAAATGCCAGGATACGCAAAGCGTTTCCCGATGAGGGGATCTCGATCGAGGCGTATCATTTGAGTCCGCTCACCGCGGAGTCTATCTTTATGATGTTCTCGGCCACTCTGTCGAGGATCGAGGCGTCGGCATATTCTATCTTGCCTGCATCGGTAAGCTCCGAGAGCTCTCTCGCTATAGGTATCTTCGCGAGGACCGAAAGCCCATGCTCCTTCGCGGTCTCGTCGATATGGCTCTCCCCGAACACATAGAGCTTTTTCCCGCAGTCGGGACATTCCGCGTAGGACATATTCTCCACGAGCCCTACTATAGGTATGTTCATGCGCTTTGCCATGTTGACGGCCTTGGTCACTATCATGGACACCAGCTCCTGAGGGCTGGTAACCACTATGATCCCATCTACGGGGAGCGACTGGAATACCGTGAGCGGCACGTCTCCCGTCCCGGGAGGCATGTCCACGAACATGATGTCCACATCCTGCCAATAGGTCTCTCCCCAGAACTGCCTGACCGCTCCTGAGATCATCGCTCCTCTCCAGATGATCGGTTCTCTGCTGTCAGCAAGCAAAAGGTTCCCGCTTACGATCTGTATGCCGCTTAGGCTGCGCGCGGGTATCATATACTTTCCGTCCGCAGTCACATCGAGCCCTAAGCCCTCTATTCCGAAGGCTGTGGGTATGGAGGGGCCAGTTATGTCCGCGTCCAATATCGCCGTGCTATGGCCTCTCTTTTGAAAGTTCGAAGCGAGCAGGGACGTCACCATGGACTTACCTACGCCTCCCTTTCCGCTCATGATCGCGTAGACATGCTTTACCGAACTTATGTTGGCAAGCTTTTCTCTAAAGTCTATCGTTGTCTCTTCCGTCCTCAAGGCGCAGCCAGCTACGCCGCAGCTTCCGCAGCTCCCGCTGCAAGTCTCACTCATATACACATCTCCTATCCAGCCTTGATCAAGCCCCCATCTGCTTATTTTGCAATGGGGGCTTGAGATCTTCCTTAAAAATTTTTTCTACTTTTCCTCGCCGAGCCCGCTCTCTATGGCCTCGCACATGGCCTTGAGCGCCTCTTCCTCGTCTACGCCCGAGCACTGGATATTTATCTTATCTCCGTACCTGAGCCCTGCCGCCATGACGTTAAGCACGGATTTGGCGACTATGGCCTTTTCCTGAAATGTAATGACGATGTCAGACTTATACCTCATCGCCGTCTGACTTAGCTTGCCCGCAGGTTTAAGCTGCAATCCCGAAGGGTTTATGATAGTCATCTCTTTGTTTACCATGCTCCATGCCTCCATTAGATGTATACCGGTCTTACGGCCAGAAAACGGATCTCTCTGTATCTTTATTTTATTATTTGAGTTCTTAAGTGTCAATCGATTTGCGTTTTTAAAGCGTCACGCCGCTCTTTCTCCGCTCTTGAAAATACACAGCCGCAGTAGTCTTGTCTGTAAAGCCCGTAGATCTTAGAGAGTTCTATGCTCCGTTTATAGCCGTCCCGCTTTTTAAAGTCTGAGGGCAGATACCCTATCCCAAGCTCTGAGGCCACCGCCTCTCCTATATCATTTAGGGCCGCGGCGTCCTTAAGGGGGCTTAGCGTGAGCGTGGTGCAGAAAAAGTCGAACCGTTTCCCCTCCTCCTTAAGCTTAAGGAGGAGCCTCGCGGTCTCTCTAAGCCTAAGTTCGTAGCAGAGCTTACAGCGTTCTCCCCTTTCGGGGTCTTTTTCATGTCCCCTCGCGATCTCATAAAAGCGTTCAGGCTCATAACGTCCCGCTATAAGCTCTGCGGAAGATCCGGATCTCTTTATAAAGCTTCGAAGCTCACTTACACGTCTTTCGTATTCTTCCTCACTGTCTATATTGGGGTTGTAATAATATATCGTTATGTCAAAGTGCTTTTCGAGATATTCAAGCACATAGGACGAGCAGGGCGCGCAGCAGGAATGTAAAAGAAGGCAAGGTCTTACACCTGCCTTCTCGTTTTGTTCTATGAGCTTATCTAGCTCTTTTTGAAAAGCGCGTTTAGCCACTATACTTCTACCGTCACTGAAGGAAATCCCTTATCCGCTTAGACCTTACGGGATTACGGAGCTTTCTCAGAGCCTTGGCCTCTATCTGCCTTATGCGCTCCCTGGTGACATTGAACTCCTTTCCGACCTCCTCGAGGGTACGGGGGTGTCCGTCCTCAAGCCCGAAACGCAGCACTATGACCTGCCGCTCTCTCTCCTTAAGGTCCTCCAGCAGAGTGTCTATATGCTCTCTCAGCATGACAGACTCTACATTCTGCTCAGGAGTCACCACGTTTGAGTCGGCCACGAAATCGCCAAGGTTCGAGTCATCCTCCTCGCCTATGGGCGTCTCGAGAGACGCGGGCTCCCTCGCTATCTGCATGATCTCCATGACCTTTTCCTCGGTCATATCGAGGGCCTTCGCAAGCTCCGGTATACTGGGCTCATAGCCGAGCTCCAGCGTGAGCTTACGCTGCATTTTAGACATCTTGTTTATCGTCTCTACCATGTGTACCGGCACACGGATAGTTCGCGCCTGATCGGCAAGGGCGCGCGTCACGGACTGCCTGATCCACCAAGTCGCATAGGTCGAGAGCTTATAACCCTTAGTATAGTCGAATTTTTCCACGCCTTTTATAAGACCCAGATTCCCTTCCTGTACGAGATCCAGAAAGCTCATGCCGCGCCCCGTGTAGCGCTTCGCTATGCTGACCACGAGCCTCAGGTTCGCCTCTATGAGACGCTCTTTCGCCTTTTCGTCTCCTTCAGACTTACGCTTCGCAAGCTCCAGCTCTTCTTCTGCGGTAAGGAGAGGCACCGTGCCGATCTCTTTAAGATACATCCTGACCGGGTCTTCCGTGCCTATGCCCTCAAGAAGGTCTACATTATCTACATCGACCTCCTCCTCGACGTCCTTTTCGTTAAATTCGTCCGAGAGGTCGTCTCCCAGATCGGATATGAGCAGCTCCTCCATGCTGTCGAGCTTATCATTCAGCTCATTTATATCGCCCTCATCGGACGGCTCTTCGGCCTCCCCATCGGCATCGGGATCTTCATCGGTCACTTTGATCCCCGCCTGCTCCAGGAATCTGAACACTTCCTCAAATTCATCGTGACTTAGTTCATCGCCGGCAAAGGCTTCGTTTATATCGTCTATATTGAGCTTGTTGCCCTGAGACTCAGCCTCTGTTTGGAGTTTGTGAATCTCTTCCAGAAATCCTTTTTTATCTAAAGTCAATCCTCCGCCTCCTTAGTAGTTACGATAGACCGTCACCGCGCTGATGATACAGAACGAGATCGTCACCGCGGCCATAATGATATAACCCACTCCCGAAGCTTTCTTCTTCCTGTTCCTAGGGTACATCCTGATGTAGAATATCCCCGTGATCAGATAGAGGAGCGAGGCAAGGAAAAAAATGGCCGGAAATAGGAACATATATCTCTCGGGGGCAAAAAAAGCAAATGCGGATATGACAATGACACATATCCCTATCACGATATGCGCCGCGTCCATTATGATCCCTAATTTCCCTAATTTCCTCGGAGATCGTCTGTTATTTACAGCCATAATACTCCCATTTTGATCGTATACCAATTATAGCAGATCTTTTGAGATCTTTAAAGCCTTTTTCGGAGATCGTTCCGCCTTTTCCTTGCGGCCTCGAACATTATCACGGAAGCCGCCACGGCGGCGTTCAGCGACTCGGCTTTTCCAAGCATCGGGATACGGATACGCTTCGTCGCCTTGTCTATGAGGCTCTCCGTAAGTCCTCTCGATTCATTCCCTATAAGGACGAAGGAATCTCCCACAAGATCGCAGAGCGTATAGTCCTCGCTCCCCGCAAGGCAGGCGGCAAAGACCTCATAACCTTCTTTTTTAAGGATCTCCGCTTCATCCGAAAGACTTTCTGCACTAAGCACAGGTAGTCTGAATATGCTCCCCATGGTGGAGCGGACCACCTTCGGGGAATATATATCGGCGCAGCCTCTGTCGCATATCAGGGCGTCCGCCCCTGCGGCCTCCGCGCTCCTTATGATCGTGCCTACGTTGCCGGGGTCCTGGACACATTGGAGCCCTATAAAAAGGCCCTTCCTTCCCTCGCGCCTGACAGAGTCTGAAAGCTCTCTTATATCCCGCTGCCTTTTCTGCCTCACGACCGCTAAGACTCCCTGTGGGGTCACGGTATCGGAGAGCTTTTTCATCTCGCTCTCGCTTATGAGCTCATAACGCCGCCTTGTGAGAAAGGCAGGAAGGGAGGAGCCAGTCTCCTCGCTCCTTTTCAGGAAGTTTTCGGAGACATAAAGCTCCTCTATCAGCTCGCCGGGTATCTCCCCGCACATCTTGGGGCCGTCTACGATATAAAGTCCGCTCTCCCGCCTCAGCCTTGGCTTTTCCGAGAGCTCCTTTATAAACTTTCTTTTTTTAGCTTCCATTTAGAGCTTTTTTATCTCATCGAGCCAGAGCGCGGCTGACGCGTCCGAAGGCATGGATAGGCCTCCTCTCGGGCTCAGATCCACCTCAGTGGCCTTCGGTCCGTCAAGAGCCATGCTGCGCTTGAATTGCTGCGTGAAGAAGCGGGTATAAAATACCTCCATCCACTTCTTGATCTCAGCCTTATCATATTCGCCCTCGAAGGCAAGGCAGCAGAGCTCGTATATCCTCTTGGGAGGATGGCCGTACTTCACCATATACCATACGAAGAAATCGTGAAGCTCATAAGGCCCCACTATATCCTCGGTCTTTTGACCCATCTTTCCGTCCTCATCGGAGGTCAGAAGCTCGGGCGAGACGGGGGTGTCAAGTATATCTTTCAGCACCACCTTTACGGACTCATTGCGCTCATGCTCCGCTATCGAGGAGACGACCACTCTTATCATGGTCTTAGGTATGCTCGCGTTCACGGAGTAGTTTGCCATGTGATCTCCGCCAAAGGTGCACCAGCCGAGGGCCTCCTCGGAGAGATCCCCAGTGCCTATGTCTATGCCGTTCACATCATTGGCAATATCCATGAGCACCTGCGTGCGCTCTCTTGCCTGCGCATTCTCATAGGCCGAGTTCCTGACATTCACATCATGCCCGATGTCCTCAAAATGCTTCAATACGGACTCGCTTATTGGCACTTCTCGAAGCTGCGCCCCTACTTCCTTTGCGAGCTTGCAGGCATTATTATAGGTCCTGTCGGTCGTACCGAAGCAAGGCATGGTCACGCAGATGATATTTTCCATGGGATAGCCCATAAGCTCGAAGGCACGTCTCGTAGCTAAAAGCGTGAGCGTAGAGTCAAGTCCTCCCGAAAGTCCTATGACAGCCCTTTCCGCGCGCGCGTAACTAAAGCGCTTTACGAGAGCGTGAGCCTGTATCTCCAGTATCTCGCGGCTCATCTCATCCTTATCCTCAACGCCTTCAAGGAAGGGACTCTTTGGGATCTTTCTGTCGAGCTTATCCGAATAAGGCTCGTCATATTCAAAGTATATGTGTTCAGCATAGCCGCCACAAAGCTTACAGCCGACCGTAGCCTCATAGCGGCAAGCTCGCCTTTCCGCCGTTATCTTCATGAGGTCTATATCGCTCACTATGAGCTCCTCTCCCGAAAACGCCTTAGCGGAAGCGAGCGTATGCCCGAGCTCGGCTATGAGCTTTTGATCCGAATATACATAGTCGGTAGTAGACTCTCCGAGCGACCCCGCGGCGAAGAGATATGCGCACTTAAGCTCTGATGAGCGGCTCTTTAACAGGCTCTCCCGCTCTGCGCTCTTTCCGTAGATCTCGGGGAGAGCGGCGGGGCATACTACTACATCGGCCCCCTCGGAGCAAAGCGCTTCCATACGAGCCGTACCGTAAAAGGCTTCGTTGCCCATCTCCACAGCTACCGAGATGTCCGCTCCCCCTCCATCACAGCTGAATACCAGTCCGCTCCCGAAGGGGACGGTATATCCGCCCGCGGGCCCGATAGGAGCCCTTACGAAATATCTCTCTTCCTCGTGATCACCTGTGCTCGAGAGTATGCACTTAGGGATGATCCCAAGTACCTCGCCATCCATGACCGCCGCCGTCACATCGTAGACGGAGTTCTCATATCTGTAAGGGAGCCCCAAAAAAACGAGCATATCTTTGCCCTCCGAGCACTCGGCGAGCTCCATGAGCCCCTTATACGCGCCTTTCAGCAAGGTAGTCTGGGCGAACATATCCCCGCAGGAATAGCCTGTGATACAAAGCTCCGGGAATAAGAGCAGCTTAACGCCGCGCTCATGAGCCTTATCAATGAGCCTTTTAAGTTCGGCTACATTGGCCTTCACGTCACACACGTTAAGCTTAGGTGTGGCTACCGCTACTTTCAGAAATCCTTTCATACGGGCCTCCTCTCATCATTCAGTCTGTTCGATCTAAAGCCTAAGCCAAAGAGCATCGGCATTCGCCTTGCCGTAAGCTTTTCCCTCCCACGGCGCCAAGCCTTCGAAAGACAGCCTTCAGCTTAAAAGCAGATCATAGTTTCATATGATAGCACACAGCTCTGATTTATGCTATATTTAAATCATGATATATCAAGGTAAAGACACTCGCACCGCCATGCTGATAGGCGATGACGCGCTGAGCCGCTTATCCCGCTCCCATGTCCTGATACTCGGACTCGGCGGCGTGGGCTCTTTTGTATGCGAAGCTCTCGCACGGGCAGGAGTCGGGGAGCTTAGCCTTCTGGACTCGGACAGCATAGAGCCAAGCAATCTGAACCGTCAGCTCTACGCTCTCAGGAGCACGATAGGCCGAAAAAAAACGGAGCTTGCTAAAGCGCGCTGTGAAGACATAGACCCTGAGATAAGGATAAATGTCTACGACCGCTTCCTCCTTAAAGAAGAGGTGGAAAGCTTCCTCTTTGAGGTCTCTAAGGATATGCGTAAAGCTCCGCCCGGCATAGATCTCATCATAGACGCTATCGACTCCGTGGGCGTAAAGATAGAGCTCGCGAGGCTCTGTGAGCTTTACGGCTTTCCGCTCGTATCCTGCTGCGGTACCGGCAACAAGCTCCATCCCGAGCTTTTTCGGATAGCCGACATATATGATACGAAGGTCTGTCCGCTTTGTCGGGTCATGCGAAGGGAGCTTAAAAAGCTCGGCGTGAAAAAGCTCACCGTCTGCTACTCCGATGAGCCTCCGATAAAGACCCATGAGCGAACTCCCGCGTCCATATCCTTCGTCCCGTCCTCAGCGGGGCTGCTCATAGCCTCATATGCCGTAAGAAAGCTCGCAAGGCTATAGCCATAAGCCTTGCTCTCGCGGCCTATGACTTATTTCCCTGAAACTTTCTGCCCATTTGTCCGAAGATCGGGTTATAATCATAAAGGGTATTTTTCATGGTCGGCTGCGGCCGCAAGCTCACATGAAACACATCCGACATATCATCGCGCAAAGGAGAACAGATCATGGATCCGATCATCATTGGCATAGCAGGCGGCACAGGCTCAGGCAAGTCTACATTTACGGAACGTATCGCAAAGCCCTTTAGAGATTCAATAGCCGTGCTCTATCACGATTCATATTATAAGGCGCATGATGATATGCCCTTTGAGGAGAGGAAGCTCTTAAACTATGACCATCCCGACGCCTTCGATACCGAGCTTTTGATAGAACATATAAAGGAACTTAAGGAAGGCCGCCCCGTCGTATCCCCTACCTATGATTACGCGAGGCATAACCGCGCGAAGGAGACCGTGACTGTCGAGCCTCGAAAGGTCATCATCATAGAGGGCATACTCACTCTCTATGATAAGAGGCTTCGCGATCTCATAGACATAAAGATCTTTGTGGACGCCGACGCGGACGAACGTATCCTAAGGCGCGTCATCCGCGATACTAAGGAGCGCGGCCGCGAGATCGACAATATAGTCGAGCAGTATCTCGGCACGGTAAAGCCCATGCACTATCTCTATGTGGAGCCTACGAGGAGGCTCGCCGATATAGTGGTGAACAGCGGTAAGAACCCTACCGCTATCCGTATCATACGAAATACGATAAAGGATCTTTTGGAAAATGACGGTCTGATCTAAGGCTGTTCGAGAGCCTCGGCCTATCTCGGTGCTCGTCAAAGCATGTCCATCGGTCTTTCGGCTCCTTCTTTTAAAGCCCCGATCATCCACTCTCGTGCCCGTCTACTCCGAAAGATAGGCCGACCTCACCTTCGGATCTTCCATAAGCTCCGACGCTTTGCCCTTTAAGACGATCTTGCCCGTCTCAAGCACATAGGCGCGGTCCGCTACCGAGAGGGCCTTTTTTGCGTTCTGCTCTACCAAGAGCACCGTCACACCCTCTTTATTTATCTCTTTTACGATCTCGAATATCTCATTCACATAGATAGGCGAAAGGCCCATCGAAGGCTCATCCAAAAGGAGCAGTCTGGGCTTAGACATGAGCGCCCTGCCCATGGCCAGCATCTGCTGCTCGCCTCCCGAGAGCGTGCCGGCGCGTTGTTCCTTTCGTTCCAGGAGCCTGGGGAAACGTTCATATATCATCTCGAGGTCTTTTTCCACAGCCTCCTTATCATTCCTCGTATAAGCGCCCAGCATGAGGTTCTGATATACGGTGAGATCCGCGAATACACGCCTGCCCTCCGGCACATGAGCTATGCCCATGGATACGAGCTTATGGCCCGGCTGCTTCAGGATATTTTTATCCTCGTAGATGGCCTCGCCGCTTTTCGCGGATATGAGGCCGGTAATCGTCTGGAGCGTGGTGGTCTTTCCGGCGCCGTTGGCTCCTATCAGCGTGACTATCTCGCCCTTCCCGACATGAAAGGAGATATTTTTTATGGCGTGGATCACGCCGTAGTATACGTTTAGATCCTTGACGGTAAGTATGTTTTCCATAGGCTCTCCTCTCAATTGCCGAGATAGGCTTTTATAACTTTCTGATCTTTGAGTACGGTCTTAGTCTCGCCCTCGGTCAATATATGACCGAAATCGAGCACCGTGAGCCTCTCGCAGATACCGCTCACGAGCTTCATATCGTGTTCTATGAGGAGTATTGTGATATCGAACTCCTTCCTGATGAGAGCTATGGTCTCCATGAGCTCCGCCGTCTCCTGAGGGTTCATACCCGCCGCCGGTTCGTCAAGCAGGACCAGTTTGGGCCCTGTGGCAAGCGCTCTCACTATCTCGAGCTTCCTCTGCCTTCCGTAGGGAAGCTGAGAAGCCCTAAGCTCCGCCGCCTCATCAAGTCCGAATACCTTGAGTATCTCAAGCGCTCTCTCATCGAGGAGCTTTTCCGTGCGCCTGAATCTCGGCGTACGGAATATACTGTCAAAGAGACCGTAGGTATGTTTCTCATCGAGAGCCACCTTTACGTTATCCAGCACGCTCAGGTTCGAGAACAGCCTAATGTTTTGGAAGGTACGGGCTATGCCCTCGCGGTTTATCTCCGTATCCTTTTTACCGGTGATGTTCTTGCCGTCTAAGATGATGGCCCCGGTATCAGGCTTATAGACTCCCGTAAGGAGATTAAATATCGTAGTCTTTCCCGCGCCGTTAGGCCCTATCAGTCCGTAGAGCTCCCCGCGCTTTATCTTCACCGAGAAGCAGTCCACGGCCTTAAGACCGCCGAAGGAGACACTTAGGTCCTCGCAGGAGAGGATGATGTCCTCAGCAACGACCCGACGACCCGTATCGATAGCCTTTTTACTCATCGCTCTCCTCCTTTCCGCCTCGTTTTATCATGGTCAGAGCTCTCTGTCTCAGCTCCACCGCCTTGGGAGCGGAGTTAAAGAGCATGAGCACTATAAGCACTACGGCATAGATGAGCATACGATAATTGCTCAAAAAACGCAGTTTCTCCGGCAATATCGTGAGTATGGTGGCCGCTATGACGGAACCACGTATATTTCCGATACCTCCGAGCACCACGAACACCAATATCATTATCGACTGGTTATAGCCGAAGTTCGAACTAGTAGATTGAAGGCTGGAGAGATTATGCGAATAGAGCACGCCCGCGATCCCCGCTATGGCCGAGGCTATGACGAAGGCCAAAGTCTTATACTTAGACGCCGATATGCCTATGGATCCCGCAGCTATGCGGTCGTCTCTGATAGCCATGATCGCGCGCCCGTACCTTGAGTTCATAAGGTTCAGTATGACGATGAGAGTGATCAGCAGCATAACGACTCCCAGAGTGAAGGTAGCATTCCTCGGGAGTTTGCTTATGCCCTGCGCACCTTTTATGATGATATTTCCGTCGTCAAGGAGCCCTAAGCTCAGAGAATCTTTAAGGGAGATATGCACTCCGTTTGAATCCACTCCCAGATATACTACGCTTATAACATTCTTTATGATCTCACCGAAGGCAAGCGTCACTATCGCGAGATAGTCTCCACTTAACCACAACACCGGTATGCTTATCACAAAGCCGAATATCCCCGCCGCCAGAGCGCCGAGGATCAACGCTATCGCAAGCTCCAGCCATGAGGGCAAACTGGCTCCCGCGGTCATGGCGAATATCGCGCCCGTGAACGCCCCTATACACATGAAGCCCGCGTGACCCAGAGAAAGCTCTCCCGAGATACCGACTACGAGATTCAGCGATACCGCCAATATCGAATAATAACAGATAGGGACCAGCAGGCCTTTCATAAGAGATGACATATAGCCCGTCTGTATCATCAGCTCACAGACGATATAAAAGGTCAAAACTATGCCGAAGGTGATGATGTCGTATCTTAACGTCTTTTTTTTATATCTTAACTTCATGTAGCCACCTCCGTATCAGACCTTTTCCTGGGTCTGCTTTCCAAAGAGGCCCGTCGGCCTAAAGAGCAGCATTACGATCAGGATCGCGAACACTATAGGATCTGATAGCTGCGAGGAGATATAGGCTTTCGCCAGGTTCTCTATTATGCCCAAGACTATACCGCCTATCATGGCTCCAGGGATAGAACCGATACCGCCGAATACCGCCGCCGTAAAGGCCTTTATCCCCGGCATGGAGCCTGTCGTGGAGGACAATACGGGATAAGACGAGCAGAGCAATACGCCCGCTATCGCGGCAAGTCCCGAACCTATCGCGAAGGTGATGGCTATGATCTTATTTACATTTATGCCCATCAGAGTAGCCGTGCCTTTGTCAGCCGAGACCGCGAGCATGGCCTGCCCTGTCTTTGTCTTATTTATGAAAGTAGTAAGCAGTACGAGTATGATGAGACAGACGACTATGGTGACGATAGTCTCATCAGAAATGGTTATCCTGCCGTCCAAAAGCGTAAGCGAGCCTATGTTCACGACGGAACTGAAGGACTTCGTATCCGCTCCGAATATGTGAAGGGCGGCGTTCTGTAAAAAATAGCTGACCCCGATAGCGGTTATCAGCACGCTTAACGAGGAGGCGGCTCGGAGAGGCCTGTAAGCGATCCGCTCTATGACGACTCCCAAGACAGTGCAGACGACTACGGACGATATGACAGCCGCCCACGCGGGCATCCCCATACCGGAGCACGCGTAGAATACTACATATGCTCCTACCATTATCACATCTCCGTGAGCAAAATTCAGCATCTTGGCTATGCCGTATACCATGGTATATCCGAGCGCTATGATCGCATAGACCGATCCCAGACTTATCCCGTTTATCAAAAATGAAAGAAAGCTGACCATTATAACGTCTCCTCAGCAAATGCAATATAGAGAGCTGCAGTATCACAGCCCTCTATATTATCATATAATGTTAGAACTTTTAAAGCACAGATCCGAAGATCAATCCTCCATGAGCACATATTCGCCGTCCTCGATGATAACGGCTCTGGGATACTTGTTAGGCTCGCCGTCCTCGCTGAACTCTATACCGGATCCGGTAAGTCCATCGAAGTTTATATTCGTCATCTGAGCGCATATAGCGTCGCAAAGGTCTGAAACGCTCATATCAGGCGTAGCGTTGGCAGCCTCTATAGCGGCCTTTAGCACATACATGCAGTCATAAGCGTCAGCGGCGAACTGATTAGGAGTCTCGCCGTATCTGGACTCGTACTCGGTCACAAAGCTTACCGTAGCCTCATCCGTAGCTGTAGCCGAGAATGGTGTCAGGAGCATGAGGCCCTCCGCCAGAGACGTATCGAAGTTATCAAGTGTCAGTATGCCGTCCATACCGTCGCAACCGAAGAAGTAGGGAGCATAGCCCATCTCGTCAGCCTGAGTAAGTACCAAAGATGCCTCGGTATAGTAGAAGGGCAGGAATACGAGCTCTGCGCCTGCGTCCTGAAGCCTCTGAAG
>CAZQFD010000015.1:0-12155 GCA_964592535.1 uncultured Lachnospiraceae bacterium
GAGATGAGACCACGCCTGACGGGTACTATGTAGGAGCCGATGGCGCATGGGACGGTAAAGAACGACAGGAAAACTAAGATAGAGGCATCGAAGCCTTAGAAAGACAGAACCTAAGAGGGCGGGAGATACCGACATCCCCGCCCTTTTATGATGATGACACGGGCCAGGTCCCCGCTAGGGTCACTCTCGCTGCAAGGGTCTTGGCGATCTTTTGTGTAACGGTAAGATCTTTTGCGATCGACGTGCATATATCTTGACTTTGAAATTTGCACTTAGGCCTTGACTTAGGCAGACTAAGTGGTAAAATAGTGGCTAATGAAAAGGCTGGGAGGCTTATGCCTGATCTTCAGATAAAAGGCGCTGTGTCGTATTGATAAAGACAAAGTTTCCGACCGTGAATAAGAACATAATTAAGTAGGGAGAGCCAAAGCGGGCGTATCAGGATGTGAGCAGTCCGACTTTGGCCTTTTTATAAACATCAGTATATCAAAGATCGATATGCGTATAAGGGGGATATAAGTATGACTTACAACGAGATCATGAACAGTCCGCTCCTCTATATGTTGGTGGGAGCAGGTATGCTCTTTCTCCTTATCTTTTGTCTGCTCACCTTCATAAAGGCGTACAGACGCGGTATAGAGATAGGTATGCCCAAGGAGAAGCTTAGGACGGCGATCGTCTCGGCGGCGATCTATACGATAGTGCCGTCGATCTCTATCGTTATCGGACTCTTCAGCCTCTCAGCTGTCATCGGAGTGCCGTGGTCGTGGTTCAGGCTTTCGGTAGTCGGAGCGGTCACCTACGAGCTCATGGCGGCCGACATGGCGGCTACGGGTGCGGGCTATGAGTCCATCGCCGCTCTCAACGCCGCGGGAGACACCTCGCTCATCGGTACGATCATGTTCGTAATGAGCCTCGGGATCATCGCGGGCGTGGTGCTGATACTGATATTCGGAAAGCGTATCCAGACCGGCATGATGCAGATGAGGACCAAGAACGGAGTGGTAGGGGCACTGATCACGGGCGTGCTGTCATTGGCTATCATAGAGGCCTTCCTGCCGCTTCAGATGATGAAAGGCCCCGTATATCTTGCGGTAGTCATCACCTCCTGTGTGCTGACGCTGATACAGATGCAGCTGGTGAAGATACTTAAGATAAACTGGTACCGTAACTTTATCATGGCGGTGACCCTCATACTTGGTATGATGTCGTCGCTCTTTTGGATACAGATATTGGGATGATGAAAAGGAGACAGTCTCATGGAAGATAGATATACAAAGAGCATACACAGGACAGGAAGGATAGGCCTCATCATAGGCATGGGGTTCATGTTTGGCATACCCGCGGTCGTATGTGCGGTATTTGATATATGGCCTTCGAACATAAGCGAAGTGCTCACCGTGGGAGCCGGCCTCTTGGCAGTATTCATCCCCACTTCTATAGCCGAGGTCTTTGCCTACACCCCGGTGCTGGGCTCATCGGCCTATATCACCTTCCTGACGGGCAATGTCAGCAATCTGAAGCTTCCGGTAGTCATAAACGCTCAGAACCTGACAGGTACCACTCAGGGTACGGAAGAGGGCGACATCATAGCCACGATAGGCGTTGCTATATCATCTATAGTTACAACGCTCATAATCATAGTAGGCGTCATCCTCATGGTACCTCTGCGCCCGCTCCTTACGAGCGAGACGGTGCAGACAGCCACGACCTACCTTCTGCCCGCGCTTTTTGGAGGTATCTTCTTAAGCTATCTTAGCGAGGACTGCGGAGAGTATACGGCGAAAAACAAGCCGCTCACGATCGTAGTGCCGCTCCTCGCAGTATTCATCGTGAATGCTATCTATCCCCTTTCGGGGAAGGAGGGTTTCGCCGTCATAGGTTGCATGATACTCAATGTGATCTGCGCCTATACCCTTTATAAGCTTGGCGTGATAAAGATGATACCGAAGTCAAAGTGAGGAACGATCTAAAGGGCTGCCGGGACAGACGGCAGCCTTTTGATATACTTGATTTGCTCTTTTTTTTACATTATAATCTTTCGTGTTGCCGAGATCCGATGAGGGCCCTGCCCTCAACCTTTGTTTAAGAGACCGATATCTATACTTAGAGAGCAACGCCTTTTGGCGGCGCTCTTTGGAAAGAGAGTTCGTATGTCGCTTTTTGTCATAGCGTTTCAGCAGATATTGATACTGTTCCTCATAATGGTCGTGGGCTACATCTGCCGCAGGATAGGCGTCGTAGGCCCTTCGGCCAGGAAAGAGCTTACGGCCGTACTTATGAACATAGTGCTGCCGTGCGTGGTGCTGGAATCCTTCCTCTCCGACGACAGTGCGGAATTCGTGAGCATAATACCGAGAGTGGTCATGTTGCTTGTCATCATCTACGCAGTCTCTATCGCGCTCTCTCTCATATTTATCAAAAAACATACCGGAGACTACGCGGTGGAGCGGCTCAGCGCCATCTTCTCAAATGCCGGTTTCCTTGGGCTTCCGCTTTTGCAGGCTCTTTACGGCGCACTGGGGAGCTTCTGCGCCATCATGGCTGTGTTGGCCTTCAACATAGTATATTGGACCTACGGTGCCTACTGTATGTCCGAAAAGGCAGACCTGAGAGTGATGATAAAGAACCTTATCTCGCCTTCTCTCATAAGCGTCGCCCTCGCTCTTTTGCTGCTCGTGTGCGGTCTTAGGCTCCCGGATATATTGATGGGGCCCATAGGTTATCTTTCAAATATGAACTCCTCGATAGCCATGCTCGTGACAGGGATATTGCTTGCGGAAAGCGACCTTTCCAAGATATTCGGTAAGAGAGTGCTTTATACCGTATTCCTAAAAAACATAGTCATACCGGTCGTGATCGCACTTATCTTCTTTGCTATAGGGAGCCTCGATGAGGTCGGAGTATCGCTGCTCACCACCGCCGCCTGCCCCACGGGTGCGCTGGTGTCTATGATGGCGATCACCTACGATAGGGATACGGAGCTTGCATCCGGGATATTCACGCTCAGTACGGTGGTGTCTATGCTCACGCTGCCGGCCTATGTATATCTGCTTTCGCGCTTCATCGGAGCATAGAAAGAGACATTGAAACGGAGATGATCATATATGCCCAGATCGACATATAATGCCGATTCCATTACTGTGCTCGAGGGCCTTGAGCCTGTCAGGAAAAGACCGGGGATGTATATAGGCTCGGTCGGACAGAGAGGACTCAATCACCTTATATTCGAGATACTGGATAATTCCGTGGACGAACATATGGCCGGATATTGCGGCCATATAAGCGTCACTTTGCACGCGGACGATTCCTGTACCGTGAGAGACGACGGGAGAGGACTGCCCGTGGATCTTCACAAAAAGGGCGTCTCCGCGGAGCGGATCATACTCACCACGCTCCACGCCGGAGGCAAATTTGACGACTCCACCTATAAGACTTCGGGAGGCCTCCACGGTGTGGGCTCCTCCGTAGTGAATGCGCTCTCTAAGAAGCTCGAGATCAAGGTATATAGGGACGGACGTATATATTACGATTCCTATGAAAGGGGCATGCCAACGACCAAGCTGGAAAAGGGTATGCTTCCGGTGATAGGAAAGACGAAGGAGACCGGCACGGAGATCACCTTCCTCCCGGATGATGAGATATTTGAAAAGACATCCTTTAAAGAGGACGCCGTAAAATCGAGGCTCCACGAGACCGCCTATCTGAATCCCGAGCTTCACATAAGCTATAAGGATGAGAGAGAGGGAAAAGAAGAGGAGACGGAGTTCTATGAGCCTGAGGGCATAAAGGCCTATGTGAGCGAGCTGAATAAAGGACGCACTACGGTCACTCCGCTTATATATATAAAAGATACGGTCGGCGGCTCGGAGCTCGAATGTTGCATACAGTTCACGGACACCTTCGAGGAAAATATACATGGATTCTGCAACAACATATATACCCAAGAAGGCGGCTCCCATATAACGGGTTTTAAGGGCCGGTTCACTCAGCTCATAAATATGTACGCAAGGCAGCTCGGCATACTAAAGGAAAAGGACCAAAACTTCACCGGCGCTGACGCGCGAAACGGTATGACCTGTGTGCTCGCGCTCAAATGGCCGGATCCCATCTTCGAGGGTCAGACAAAGACGAAGCTCGCCTCGGCGGAGGCCGCGCAGATAACGGCGCAGATAGTCGGGGAGCAGCTGGAGCATTATTTCGACAGGAATATAGAGACGGTAAAGAACATCATCGCATGCGCGGAGAGATCTGCGAAGATACGAAAGCAGGAAGAAAAGGCCAAGACGAACCTGCTTGGGAAAGAACGTTTCAGCTTCGATTCAAACGGAAAACTAAAGGTCTGCACGGCTAGGGATCCCTCAAAGTGCGAGATATTCATAGTAGAGGGAGACTCGGCGGGGGGATCCGCCGGTATGGGCCGTGACAGGGAATATCAGGCCATACTCCCGATAAGAGGAAAGATACTCAATGTAGAAAAGGCTTCCATAGATAAGGTGCTTGCGAACGCGGAGATAAAGACCATGATAAACGCCTTCGGCTGCGGATTTTCCGAAGGCTACGGAAATGACTTCGATATATCGAAGCTCCGCTACCATAAGATAATACTCATGACGGATGCCGATGTGGATGGGAGCCATATAGACACTCTGCTCCTTACCTTTTTCTATCGTTTCATGCCTGAGCTCATAAAGACGGGACACATCTATATCTCCATCCCGCCTCTTTATCTCGTGACACCGAAGAAAAAGAGCGAGGTGCCGTTATATCTCTATGACGATAAGGAGCTGTCGCGCTATCAAAAAAAACACGACCCGAAAAGCTATGACCTGAAACGCTTCAAGGGGCTTGGGGAGATGGACCCTCCGGATCTTTGGGCTACTACCTTAGACCCTGAGCGAAGAGTGCTCAAGCAGGTCAATATAGACGACGCGAGATTGGCCTCAGAGATCACTGAGATGCTTATGGGCACTGAGGTCGCGCCAAGGAGAGATTTTATTTACAAACACGCCCATGAGGCTGAGATAGATACCTGATCTGGGATAAGGATAGATATATAGGATGCCGGAGACTATTTTAAAAACAGAATATTCGGAGGAGATGCAGAAGTCCTATCTGGACTACTCCATGTCAGTCATAACTTCGAGGGCCGTGCCCGATATAAGGGACGGCCTAAAGCCTGTGCAGAGACGTCTTTTATATGATATGGATACTCTGCACGTCAACCATGATAAAAAGGAGATGAAATCCGCCCGTATAGCCGGAGACTGTATGGGGCGCTTTCATCCGCATGGGGATGGTTCCATATATGACACCATGGTAGTCATGGCGCAGGACTTTAAGAGATCCATGCCTCTGGTGGACGGAAAGGGCAATTTCGGATCCATAGAGGGCGACGGCGCAGCTGCGTACAGGTACACAGAAGCTAAGCTCAGAAAATTTACTGATGATGTGTACCTAAGGGACACGGATAAGTCGGTAGACTTTGTGCCGAATTATTCCAATACAGAACCGGAGCCGGTAGTGCTACCGGTGCGCGTGCCGAACTTCCTCCTGAACGGATCTGAAGGCATAGCCGTGGGTATGATAACCTCCACGCCCTGTCATAATCTCTCGGAGCTATGCGATCTTTGCATAGCGTTCGTCGAAAATAGGGATATGACCATAGATGAGATGCTAAAGATCATGCCCGGGCCGGATCTCCCTACGGGAGGTGTCATCGGAAATAAGTCCGAATTAAGGGATATTTATCTCACGGGCTCCGGAAAGCTAAAGCTCAGAGGTAAGCTCGAATATGTGTCCGCAAAACGAGCGAGAGACAGGGACAAGCTTTGCGTGACCGAGATCCCCTATACCATGATAGGGAGTGGGATCGGAAGATTCATGCAGGATACGGCGGCGCTCGCAGATCAAAAAGTATTACCAGAGATCACCGACATAGGGAACGCCACATCCTCGGACGGTGTGAATATATTCATAGAGCTTAAGAAAGGCTCCGACATCGAGCGCATATCGAATATACTCTATAAAAAGACGAAGCTTGAGGATAGCTTCCCGGTAAATATGCTCGCGATCTCGGACGGACGACCTGAGGTCATGAGCCTGCGCGCCATACTCGAGAGATGGCTTGAGTTCCAGCATGAGATCCTCACTAAGAAGTACACTAAGTTGCTCCGAAGGGAGGAGGATAAAAAAGAGATACAGGAAGGTCTCATCGCCGCCTGCAATATCATTGACCTTGTCATAGCGGTCATAAGGGGCGCGAGGAAAAGGAGCGATGCCGAAGCCTGCCTGACAAGGGGTGACACATCGGGCATAGCCTTTAAGGACGAGTCGCTGAGAGAACAGGCCGAGAACTTATCTTTTACGGGGCGGCAGGCCGAGGCTATATTGGAAATGAGGCTCTATAGGCTCATAGGGCTTGAGATATTGGAGCTTGAAAAGGAATATAAAAAGACCCTAAAGGCCGTAAAGGAGTATAAAGCTATACTTAAAGGGAGCGATAAGCGAGACGAGCTCATAAAGGAGGATCTGCGCGCCATAAAGGCGGAATACGGCTATCCCAGGCGCACAAAGATATGTGACCTTTCGGAGGTCGTGATAGAAGAGAAGGCTCCGGAAGCCTTCGAAGCGGTGTTCCTTATGGACAGGTTCGGATATTGCAAGCTCCTGCCCGAGGCCGTTTATGAAAAAAACAAAGAAGCGGTGGACGCCGATAACAAGTATATCATCCACGCGATGAGCAGCGACAAGATCCTGATATTTACGGATAAAGGCAGCCTCCATCAGCTGAAGCTCTCAAACGTACCGATGAAACGCCCGAAGGAAAAGGGCGTCCCGATCGACAATCTCACGAAGTTCGACGGGCAGGCCGAAGAGATCGTGTTCGCAGAGAGCGCGGAGGATCTAAAGGATAAGAACCTCCTTTTTGTGACGGAGCTCGGCCTTATAAAACAGACGCCTGTGTCCGAGTTTGAAACGAATCAGCGTACGGTAGTCGCGACTAAGCTGGAGGAGGGTGATCGCGTAAAAACGATAGATCTGATAAACGAGATAGGGCGGGATACCGTCGCCTGCTGGAGCGAAGGAGGATATTTTATCAGGTTCGCGTTGGATGACGTGCCTATACTTAAAAAGGCTTCCAAAGGCGTCAAGGCCATGAAGCTTAGGTCAGGCGATAGGATACGCGGAGCAGCTGTAGTAAAGGGGGATCGGACGGTGGATCTCGGAACGAGAGAGCTTCATCTAAGGCTCTTAAAGATAGGAGTAAGAGGCGCCGCGGGCACGAAGCAGAAGGCCTAAGCATCCGTGCATAAAGACCGCAAGATGCGACATCAGCATATACCGAGGGATTAGCATATGTACCGCGAAGGCTGAAAATAATGCGTGACATATATATTATAATGCGTTAAAATCATACATAGAGTGAGTTTAAAGAGGACGATATATGAAAAAGAGCGAAGCCGTCTTATCGGAGCTTTTTGACCTTTCCCATACTCTTTCGACGCCGCTCCTTTCGGATTGCGGATCCTTATGGGAAGCCTTGCCCCGTATAAAAGGATACATATCAGAGCTTTCCGAGAAACTTTCTAAGGATGAATATCTCAACCCCGCGGAGGATGTCTGGATACATAAGACCGCCAAGGTCTTTTCATCGGCCTATATCGCCGGCCCCTGTATCATAGGGGCGGGCAGCGAGGTGCGGCACTGCGCCTTTATAAGAGGCTCTGCCCTTATAGGTGAAGGCTGTGTGGTAGGAAACTCCACAGAGCTTAAGAACGTCATACTCTTTGACGGTGTGCAGGTACCGCATTATAATTATGTGGGCGATTCCATACTCGGATATCGCGCTCACATGGGCGCCGGCAGTATCACTTCCAATGTAAGGAGCGATAAAGCTCTCGTAAAGATACATTTTGAGGACGGAGATGTGGAGACCGGCCTCAAAAAGTTCGGAGCGATCATAGGCGACCTCGTGGAGGTTGGCTGTGGCACAGTATTGAACCCCGGTACGATAGTGGGGAGGGAGAGCATGATCTACCCGCTCTCAAGCGTGAGGAAGGCCGTAAGCGCCTTCTCTGTATATGCGAGTGATGGAGAGATCGTGAGGAGACGCTGAGACGAGATCCTTTTTTTGCTTGAATATTTTTCATTTTTCTGCTATATATATCATTTGACCTGATCTTAGATCACAGCAACTTCAGCAAGACCATCACGAAGGGGAGGATATATGAAGCAGCTTTACGACAATGTATATGAATTTACCCATCCCTTGATCCAACACAAGATAACCATGCTGAGGGACAAGAACACCGGTACGAATGAGTTTCGAAAGATAGTCGAGGAGATAGGCATGCTTATGGGCTACGAGGCTCTGAGAGATCTGCCTACCGAGGAGATGGAAGTCGAGACTCCGATAGAACGGTGCATGAGCCCTGTCATCTCGGGTAGGAAGCTTGCCATAGTCCCGATACTTAGAGCGGGGCTCGGAATGGTATCGGGGATCTTGGCTCTCACGCCTACGGCGAAGGTCGGGCATATAGGTATGTACAGGGATGAAGAGACGCACGTTCCTCATGAATACTTCTGTAAGCTTCCGAAGCCTATAGATGAGAGAACGATCGTCGTTACGGATCCTATGCTGGCCACGGGAGGATCGGCCTGCGACGCGGTGGCGCTCATCAGATCCCACGGCGGGAAAAAGATCAAATTTTTATCCATTATAGCTGCTCCCGAAGGCGTAAAGAGATTTCACGAAGCCTATCCGGATGTGGAACTCTACATAGGCCATCTAGACAGATGTTTAAACGACGCAGCTTACATCTGTCCGGGGCTCGGAGATGCGGGAGACAGGATATTCGGAACGAAGTAGACCGAAAACATGCACCTGAATGAGAGGACTTTCATAAAGGTGCTCTTATTGCTTTAAAGGAAGATCTGCGGCGACGTAAGATAAAGGATCCGCGAAGGAAGCGCTCGCCTATCCTAAGCGGAGCGTTGCGGCATAAGGACTGTTTTCTTTTTTTGCCTTTTTCGGTCAGGATATATAGTAAATAATATAGGATATATATTAAGACAATAGATGTAAAGGTGGTTATATGATACGAATTATCAAACACAGCTTAAGGGAGTATAAGACACCGGCGATCTGTACGATCCTGCTCGACATCGTAGAAGGTATCTTGGAGTGTATGATACCTTTTACTATCTCGCAGCTCATCACCGGTGTGAGAGCGGCGGACATAAGTCTGATACAGCGCTACGGACTGGTACTGGTGACACTTGCTATATTTTCTTTGCTCACGGGAGCGGGAGGCGGAGTCTGCTCTGCAAACGCGGTGACCGGACTTTCCAGGAACCTGAGGAAGGATATGTTCGCGAAGATACAGACCTATTCCTTCGAGAACATCGACAAGTTCTCAACGCCTTCCATAGTAACAAGGCTGACTACGGATGTCATGAATGTTCAGCAGTCCTTTATGATGATCATCCGTATGGTCATGAGAGCGCCCGTTATGATAATATTCGCGACGGTCATGTCCTTCCGTATATCGAGCGAGATCTCGATGCTGTTTTTGGCGCTTATACCGATAGTAGCTATCTTTCTTTTCGGGATCGTTAGGATAGTCATGCCCATATTCAGGAGAGCTTTCCATAAGTACGACGATCTGAACGCGTCTATCGAGGAGAACGTAGAGGGCATAAGGGTCGTAAAGGCCTATGTGCATGAGGATCTCGAGATACAAAAATTCAAGCGTGCGTCCTCGAACCTAAAGAAGGACTTTACGAAGGCCGAGCGTATACTTGCATGGAACGCTCCCATACTTCAGATATGTATATACACGGTCATCACAGCCGTGCTCTATCTCGGCTCGCAGACCATAATCGAGTCGCAAGGGCTTCGTCTCAATGTAGGCGGTATCTCTTCCATAGTGGTATACGGTATGCAGATACTAATGAGCCTTAATATACTTTCGATGGTATTCACCATGATCTCCATGTCAGTTGAATCAGCCGGACGTATATTGGAGATATTAGACGAGGAGCCTAGGATAAAAGGTCCCGCTGAGCCGATCTACGAGGTAGCGAACGGAGCGATAGACTTTGACGACGTATATTTTGCGTACGGCTCTAATTCGGCAGATGTGTTAAAGGGTATAGACCTTCACATAGCAGAGGGAGAGACCATAGGTATAGTCGGAGGCACGGGTTCTTCAAAGACCACTCTCATAAGTCTCATCTCAAGGCTCTATGATGTGACGGCGGGCAGAGTAAGGGTCGGAGGCAGAGATGTGCGTGATTACGATCTAGTCGCGCTCCGTGATGCCGTATCAGTAGTGCTCCAGAAGAACGTGCTCTTCTCCGGTACCATAAAAGAAAATATGCGTTGGGGCAATAAGGATGCTACGGATGAGCAGATCGTAGAAGCCTGCAAGCTTGCTCAGGCGGACGAGTTCATAAGACAGTTCCCCGATGGCTATGACACCTATATAGAGCAGGGAGGTACGAACGTCTCCGGCGGACAGAAGCAGAGGCTCTGTATCGCGAGAGCGCTCCTTAAGGCCCCTAAGGTGCTCATACTTGACGACTCTACCAGCGCGGTAGATACCTATACTGACGCTCTCATAAGAAAAGCTTTCAGAGAGTATCTGCCAAAGACCACGAAGATCATCATCGCTCAGCGTATCTCCTCAGTGCAGGACTGCGACCGTATCATCGTCATGCATAACGGAGAGATAAACGGCATAGGAGATCACGAGCAGCTCCTAAAGGACAATGAGATCTACCGTGAGGTATTTGAATCACAGCAGAGGAAGGCGGTGGAAGAATAATGACTGCTACGAAAAAGAAACCTAAGACAGCTATGGGCTGGGTGTTCCATGAGATATTTGCGGCCTATCCCAGGCTCATGCCGGTGACCATCGTATGTATCATCCTGTGCGCTGGTATCACCGCTATCCCCTCCATTTTCATGGAAAATATTTTCGGCATCGTCGAGACCGGACTTACGAGCGGCGAGGATTGGACTGCAGTGAGCAGGGAGGTCATCCCTCTGGTGCTCCTGCTCGGGAGCCTCTATCTGCTCGCGGTGACTGTGTCGTCCTTTTACAATCAGTCGCTCGCCATTATGGGCCAGGGATCTCTGAACGCCATGAGAGATCAGCTTTTCGCTTCCATGCAGAAGCTGCCTATAAGGTACTTCGATACGCATAAGCACGGCGATATAATGAGCTATTATACGAACGATATAGATATGCTTCGCCAGCTCATATCCCAGGTCATCCCGAACGCGCTCATGCAGGGCACCATCATAATCTGCGTGTTCTTCATAATGATGTATTACAGTATTCCGCTCGCGGCCATAGTGGTCTGCGGTTCTATCCTCATGACGATAGTAGCCCGCAAGTTTGGGCAGATGGCGTCTATGCACTTCATAAGGAATCAGAGATACATGGGCGCCATGGAGGGCTATATACAGGAGATGATGAACGGCCAGAAGGTCGTAAAGGTATTCAACCACGAGGAAGAGGCGCTCAAGGGCTTTGAGGAGATCTCCGACAAGTTCTACAACGAGTCAAGGAACGGTAACCGCTTTGCCAATATGCTCATGCCGCTGGTAGGGAATATGGGCAATATGATATATGTCATCGTGGCCTTCACGGGAGGTTGGTTCCTCCTTACGGGAGCGTCAAACCTAAGCCTTGGTGGATCGCCCTTCAGTATAGCCATAGTCGTAGCCTTCCTACAGATGACGAGACAGTTCTCGAACAATGTCACTCAGATCTCGAGCCAGCTCGGCTTCGTCATCATGGCCATGGCAGGCGCGGATCGTATCTTCACTCTGGTCTCCGAGGAGCCGGAAGTAGATGACGGATATGTAGATCTCGTGAACGCCACGGAAAAAGACGGACAGCTCATCGAGACTGATGAGAGGACAGGTATCTGGGCGTGGAAGCACCCTCATCATGACGGCAGTGTGACCTATACGAAGCTGGAGGGAGATGTAAGATTCGTGGACGTAAGCTTCGGATATACATCCGATAAGATAGTCCTCCATGACATCTCGCTCTATGCTGAGCCGGGGCAGAAGGTGGCATTCGTAGGCAGTACCGGAGCCGGAAAGACTACTATAACGAATCTGATAAACCGTTTCT
>CAZQFD010000016.1:0-11978 GCA_964592535.1 uncultured Lachnospiraceae bacterium
TTCTGCCACTCAGATCTACTCCCGCCGTGAGAGATCTCGAGCTGTCTTATACGTGAATTTCCGAGGAGCGAGCTTAAGAGCTCCTCTACATAGCGTAGCTGCTCGAAGCAAAATTCGCTTATGTCCGCGAAGCTGTACGCCACTATACCTATGACCCCACTACCTATATTGACATTGGTGAGCACCGCAAGATCTCCCGACTGCATAGTCTGGATACCGCCCGGTATATAGACATCTCTCACTCTCAGGCTCAGCACGGCCCCATCGAGTCCCGCGGTACTGTACTGTATGCCCATATTTATATCTCGAAACCTGGCATCTGAAAGATCGAGCTCTTCCAGCATATCGGCAAAACCGCCGAGCGGATCTATATTGCCTCCCGTACCGATGAGAAGGACCCCTCCGCTCCTCACCCATTCGTATATAGAGTTCACCGCTTCGTCCGAGATCCTCGACATATTGAGATCGGAGATCACTATGATGTCAAGCTGTCTTAGGCCTTCTCTGGTCTCAGGGAGGCTCGCGGGGTTAAGCGTGACTGTCCCTGTCGTAAGATAGGATCCCGAGGGGCTCACTCCTCTAAAATAGGAAAGAGCGTCGGGATCGTTTGAGAGTATGCCTATCAAAAGTTCAGAACCGTTCCCGCGTATGCGGATCTCTTGCACGCCCTCGTATAAGAGGCTGCCCTCATCGCTCCGTATCTCTATCTCGACCTCCTCTATGTCATCCGGCACGGTGATGGTGCTCGTAAGCTCAAAGGTCGCTCCCGCCTCTATATAAAGGTCGTGAACGTAGACGTTCGTATCGGAGCTTTCGCTTTGCAAGATGAGTCTCAGCTTCCCCGAAAGGTCACCCTCTCTGTCATTCTCTATGCCAAGCTCTATCGGAAGGTATTCGCCGGATCTCGCCGAATCCTGATAGCCGTAAGTGAACGAGACATTTATGCTCCCTTCATCGGACGTCACGCGCTCCACCGTCACTCCGGACTCATATCCCTCTGAGGCAAGGGCATCGATACTTAATGAATAAAAAGTCATGAGGGCTATAAGAAGATATACAAAAAAGAGCGTCCTTATCTTCGGCGCCGCAAAGCAGCTTTCTATGCTTTTCTCGTATTTTGAAGTCATCGATCCCTACGCCCGTTTGAAATTTTCCAGTTGCTTATCGAAGTGTATCTTCAGCCTCACGGTGAACACCGTACCGGAAAGGCCCGAGTCCGCCGTGATACTGCCGCCGTGCATCTCTACTATCTCCTTCGCGATGGCAAGTCCCAGTCCCGTACCGCCTGTCTTTGTGGATCTGGCCCGATCCACACGATAGAATCGCTCGAAGATGAGCGGGAGCTCCTTTTTGGGTATGGCGTAACCGTAGTTTATGATCTTCGTCTCCACCACGTCATTGTCCGGCTCGGCGCTCATCCTGACTATGACTTTTTTTCCTTCCGCGCCGTATTTTACGGCGTTGCCGATCAGATTTTCAAAAACTCTCGCTATCAGGTTCCCATCCGCCGCGATCTCGAGCTTATCTACATTGCTCCGAAACTCATAGGAAAGGCCAGTCTCGGCAAAGGACGGGTAAAACTCCTCAAGCAGCTGGGAGAGCAGCTTTACTATATCTACATAGCCTACTTCCATAGTGATCCTGCCGTAGCTCAGTTTCGTGAAGTTAAAGAGATCTGAGATGAGCTGCTCCAGCCGGCGGGATTTGTTGTAGGCGATCTGCAGATATTTTTTTCGCAGTTCGGGAGTAAGTGAGAGCTTATCGCTCGATAACAGCTCGAGATAGCCTATGATGGAGGTGAGCGGGGTCTTAAGGTCGTGCGCTATGTTCGTGATGAGATCGTTTTTGCTCTGCTCCGCCTCACGTTCGATCCGAAGGAGCTCTTTAAGCTCCTCGCTCATATGATTTATATTTTCCGCCATCTCGGAAAATTCATCGTCGCCCTTTACCTCTATCTTACTGTCCAGATTCCCTGAGGCTATGGCCATTATGCCTTCCGAGAGCTCGTTGATACGGTCAAGATGTTCGCGCTCTAACAGATAAAAGATGACGGCAAAGGCGATGACCGCGGCCAGGACATAGATGAGCACGGCCGCGTAAGAGCTAGAGATCTGCTCCGCCTCCGCAAGGCTCGTCCCCAATATCACGGCAACAAGCCTGCCCACACAAAAGATGAGCAAGCTCTCTATGATACATACCGCAAAGGCCGCTATTATGATGTTCAAGACAAAGCGCGTCCGAAAGCGCTTCGCGATGTCATTATTTTTCAATCTTATATCCTACGCCCCATACCGTAGTTATAAGCTTGTCCTGCCGCTGATCCTCCTTCAGCTTGCCTCTCAGGCGGCGTATATGCACCATGACTGTATTGTTCGCCTCGTAGACCTTTTCGTTCCAGACCTTCTCGAAGATCTCGTCTGTCGTAAAGACCTTGCCTTGGTTGGAGGACAGAAGATACAGGATGTCAAACTCGATGGGGGTAAGCTTTATCTCCTCTCCGTCTATCGTGACCTTGTGGTTGTCTTTATTTATGGTCATGCCCCGTATGGTGATCTCGTTGTTGTCCTTCTCGCCTATGTTGTTGTTGGGGTTGAGCTGGGTATAACGGCGAAGCTGGGATTTGACCCTGGCCGGGAGCTCGAGCGGGTTAAAGGGCTTCGTCACATAGTCGTCCGCTCCCGTTCCGAGCCCCATGATCTTATCGAGGTCGGCGCTCTTTGCCGAGAGCATGATGATCGGGATGTTGGAGGTCTCTCTGATCTTTCGGCACATCTGAATACCGTCCATGCCGGGCATCATGATGTCAAGGAGCACCAGATGTATGTCCTCCTCCTCTAATATGCGCAACCCCTCTTCGGCGTCCTGCGCCTTAAGGACCTTATATCCGTCAGACACGAGATATATCTCGACGAGATCGGCTATCTCTTTTTCATCATCTACGACAAGTATATTTATCTCAGGCATATCTGTCTTGGTCTCCTTTTGTCTATCTGAAGATACATCGCGCTCCCAGGGTCGCGGCGCCATCGCGCAAAAGGGTTTTGGCTTTGTCCTTTTTGCGTCGAGCGCTTTTGACCGAGGCCCGCGCCGCGGGCTTATATTTCTATTATATACGAAAATGCACGTAAATTCCCTGTCCGCATATTAAATTTCACTGAAATTTCGATCTCCTACCGCTTATCGCCCTCCATGGGGATGAAAACACGACTTTCTTCCGGCTGCTGTTCCTTACGGTACTTCGTCTCCTTATCTAGAGCCTCCTGCATGAAGCAAAGCTGAGCGCAGATCTTCCGCTTTCCTCGAAGATCCTGCTTTTCGTAGCTTCCGTCGGGGCGCATGATGTGAGCCTTCAGGTTATCTGCAAGCTGAAGCTCGAGTATATGGCCTGCTTTCTTTTTACCCGCGTCCGTAAGTAGCGGAAATACGATCTCGACCCGTCTGTCCAGATTTCTCGGCATCCAGTCGGCCGAGCCCATAAAATAGAGCGGGGCTCCACCGTTCTCAAAGCGCGCGATCCTCGCGTGCTCGAGATAGCGTCCCACGATGGAACGGACGCTGATATTCTCGGAGAGACCTTTTACGCCTGCCCTAAGACAGCATATGCCCCTCACGATCAGATCTATCCTGACTCCCGCCTGCGAGGCCTCATATAGCGCGTCTATGACCTCTTTATCACAAAGAGAATTCATCTGGGCCTTTACTGATGCAGGCTTTCCCTCCTTCGCGTAGCTCGTTTCTATCCTGATACGCTTAAGGAGCCAAGGCCTCAGCCAGATAGGCGCGAGTATGAGCTCGTTCCAATGCTCAGGCTCTGAGTAGCCCGAGAGCATATTGAAGACTGCGGTCGCGTCCTCTCCTATCCTCGGGTCTATAGTCATTATACCACAGTCTGTATAGAGCTTTGCCGTGGAGTCATTGTAATTACCTGTGCCAAGATGTACATAGCGCCTTATGCCTTCGTCCTCACGTCTCACTATGAGGGTGATCTTTGAATGGGTCTTTAGCCCCTTCAGCCCGTATATGACATGACAGCCCGCCTTTTCAAGGCGTTTCGCCCAGAGGATATTGTTCTCCTCGTCAAAGCGCGCCTTCAGCTCCACCAGCACACTGACCTGCTTTCCGTTTGCCGCCGCGGTCTCAAGCGCCGCTATGATGGGCGAGGTCGAGCTAACGCGGTAGAGCGTCTGCTTTATCGCCAGTACGTCTTCATCCGCCGCCGCGGTCTTTATGAGATCTATCACCGACCCGAAGCTCTCATAAGGGTGATGAAGGAAGATGTCGCCCTTTCGTATATTGGTGAAGATGTCGTCCTCGTTCATGAGCTCCGGTATCTCTCTCGGCGTGTATGGCCTGTCTTTAAACATCTCGAAGCCCTCGAGCGAATATACGGACATGAGGAAGGTGAGATCCAGCGGCCCGTCTATATGATAGATGTCCCCATCCTCTAGCCAGAGTTCCTTTTTAAGTATCTTGATGAGACGTTTGTCGGTCTTTTCTCCTACCTCGAGCCTTATGGCGTCACCGCGCCTTCTCTTTTTAAGCTGCTTTGAGATCTCCTCCATGAGATCGTCTATCTCATCCTCATCAAGATCGAAGTCTGCGTTCCGCATTATCCTAAACGGCGCCGTATTTATGACATCGTAGTTTGAAAAGAGCCTCGCGATATTGTGTTCGATAAGGTCCTCGAGCAGTATGACCACTCTGAGCATACAGCCCTTGTCGTCAGTGCGTGGCGGAAGCTCCACGAGTCTCCCCAGTACCCTCGGCACCTGCACCATCGCAAACTCCAGCTCCGCCTTTTCTTTTCGCGCGGCCTTTTTCTTTTTCTCGCTCCTTAGCATAGAGCCTTTGCTTTTAAGGAGGGCGGCGATGTTGAGTGTCTTATTCGGTATCAGCGGGAAAGGCCTCGACTGGTCAAAGGCCATCGGGGTGAGCACAGGATATATGTTATCCTCGAAATATTTTTCTAAATACTGTTGTTCTTTTTTTGTGACCTCATCAAATGAAGAAATTATATAAAGCCCCGCGGCCTTTAAGTCTCTTAACAGAGAACGCTTATAGGTGCTGTACTGCATGTCCACCATGATGTGAGTCTCTTTTTGAACGGCATCGAACTGCTCCTTGGCTGTCATCCCCGCTATGTCCGTGCCGTGATATCCGGCGTGGATCATATCCTTCAGAGAGGCCACGCGCACCATGAAGAACTCGTCCAGATTAGACGCTGTTATGCTCAAGAATTTGAGACGCTCAAAGAGCAGGTTCTGCCTGTCCCTCGCTTCCTCGAGTATGCGCGTATTAAATAGGAGCCAGCTTAACTCCCTGTTATAATATCTGTCCCTCGCCTCCGTAAACGTCAAAGGTCCTTTCAAAACGGCGGAGGTCTCGTCGGGATCTTTTTTATCTCCATCCTTCGCCATGGTCATATCCTTTTCTTTTGTTTGAATACGGGCTTGAGCCCGAATACCTCGTCAAAGAGGACTGAGTTCTCCTCTACCGCGAGCCTCTCAAGAGTCAGATCCCCCTCATAGGGCGTGATGATACTGAGCTTTGCCTCTTTTTCCTTTACGCGCAGCTTCGTGCCCTTAAGCTTATCCCCATGTCCGCGGTCAAGAGCGTTTGCGAGGCATAGTATAGCCGAGAGCTTCGCCATCCTTATGGCGTCGCCGGAAATAGAAGCTCGCTCATAGTCAAAGGCCGCAGAGCTCCTCACCCCGATCACTCCCGCGAGCAACTTCCTCTCTGCGTGGGAAAGCCCGATGATCTCGGTAGATAAGACAAGGAAATACGCGCATTCGACCGCGTTCTTTATGCTGACGAACTTGCCGCAGTCGTGAAGTATCGCGGCTATCTGTATCAGCAGTCGGTCTCGCTTTGAAAGGCCGCTGTATCTCCTTACCGCGTCATATATGAGGAGGGCATATTCCTCAACGGACTTAGAATGAGAGGTATTGCATCGGTAGCGCTTTGCCATGTTCCTGGACTCCGAGATTATATCGTTCTCGAAATCATGATCGCTCTTATAATATATTATCTTCTCCGCATATTCCACGGCCATGCCGTCGGTAAAGCTGACATTCGGGAAGAATACGGTCTCAGCTCCTGTCACCTCTATGATACGCTTATAATAAAGCGCGGATATGGGAAGGAGCCTTGAATAAGCGCTCTTGCCGCCTATGCTCGCGAGCATATCCAAGTCTTTCTCGACTGCTATCTCATCACATTCTCTTATGACGGCCTCCGCGTCCAGAGGCGCCTTTAGAAACTCGGGCTTATGTCTCGCCCAGTAACGGTAGAGCACATTCTCCCCGATACCGATGATATGCTTTATATCCAGTCCCTTGAGATAGAGCTTCTTATAATTTATGAGTTCGGAATCTATGACCTCCTTCACTCTCTCGAGGAGCCGAGCCTCTGGGAGGCGGGCGCGGCTCAGTCCGCTGTATATCTTTGCCGCTCCAAGGCTGATATTTTCGGTGGAGATGAGGGCGTCATTATCGAAGATGGAGAACTGGAGACTTTCGTAGCCAGTATCCAGTATGAGAGTGCCGGATCTGATGGTCTCATTGAAATCCTTATCTCGATATGCGAGCGCCTTATAATTTAGAAACCTCTGCTCGGAGTTCGAGATGAGCTCTACCTCTAACCCTGTGCGCATCTTTATCCTGTCCAGTATGATGTCGCAGTTTTTAGCTTCTCTTATGGCAACAGTGGCATAGGCCTTATACGCGTCAGCCTTATAGGATCTCAATATCTCGTTATATCTCTCCAGCATCTCACAGAGGGCGTCCAGCGACTCGATAGAGATCTTTCCTTCAGAAAAGATCTCATTATAAAGAGGAAGCACCGTGGAGGCACGCTCCAATAGCCTTATCTTCCCTCCCTGGCGTACTTCGTATACAGACAGCTCCTGCTCCATGCTTCCAATACAGATGGCACCGAAGATCCTGTATGCCATAGTGACTTACTCTCCGTTTTTTATCTCCTTATCTATGTCCTTAAGCATATCGCTTATGACATTTTTAAAATAGGTTCCGCTTTTTTTTCTATAGTCTTCAGGGATGTCCTTATAAGCCACAGGCTCCCCGAAGCTTATCACCACCTTCGCGGGCCTCACATGGGGGAAATGCTTTTCCAATACTGCGTCCGCCCCGTAGGTCGCGACGGGCACTATCCTACAGCCCGTCTTTTGCGCCACCTTGAAGCTCCCCTCGTGAAAGTCCTGAAGCTCATATATATCCTCACTCCTGCCTCTCGTTCCCTCCGGATAGATGAATACCGAGATTCCGGACTTTATATGCTCTACGGCCGTGAGTATGGTCTTAAGCCCCTGTTTCAGGTCGTCCCTGGCCAAAAAGAGACAACCCATCCTCTCCATCACCGCGCTCATGATGGGGATCTTACGCATCTCTACCTTGGCCACGAAGCCTACCGGCACGGGGAGCAGCTTATATACCGAGACTATATCGAAATAGGAGCGGTGATTGCCCACAAAAAGGACAGCCTCTCCCTTCGGGATATTCTCCTCGCCCCGCACCTCCAGCTCTATACCGGCTATCTTGGTCATGGTGGATAAAGCCCATTGGACCGCCTTCCCACAGCGTCTCGCGGATCCATACCTATCCTTACAGAAATATTTGTCGTAGATGGTCCTCGGATACATACATACTACGAACAGAAACAAAAAGATCACTTCAGCTATCGCCCTAAGCATAAAATATTTTCCTTATGAAGATACTTGTATCTATAAATATCGCGCGAGATCCGATCGTACATCGCGACCATCGCGACCATCGCGGCTTGGGATCTACGTTTTTATCAAAGCATATCCGAAAAATGCGACCTCAGCCTCATGAACACCTTGAGCCCAATGTAGACCATGAGTACGGAGAAGCACCAAAAATAGACTGTATTGAGCGGTCTTTCAAAAAACCAGTTGCCCGTGAGCATACTGTCTCGGTAACCCGTCACTATATAATAGAAGGGATTCAGCTTGAATATCTTTTCCATCCAAGGGTAGTTCTGCGTAAACTGTCCCTCCCAATACATGATCGGCGCCATCCACATACCGAACTGCAACGCTATGTCCACGATCTGAGATATGTCCTTAAAAAAGACATTTATCGCACTCGTAAGAAAACCGAAGCCTATCACGAGCACCGACTCGGCTATCGAATAGTACAGTACCTGTATCCATATGACCATCGGCATATAGCCGCTTATCAAAAAGACGGTCAGCATTATCACCACGAAACAGATATGTACGAAAAAGCTGGATACGAGCTTTATGACCGGCAAAAGCTCCACCGGGAAAGACATCTTCTTTACAAGGTAGCTGTACTCGGACATGGCTCCCGTCATGGAAGGCAAGGCGTCTGAGAAGAAGAACCAGGGTACTATACCGGGCACCAACCAGATGACATATGAGACGTCCGGGATGGGCGGGACGGACTTGAGCCCTATCTGAAAGACGAATACATAGACTAGCACTGTGGCCACGGGCTTTATGAACATCCATATCATCCCGAAATAGGAACCTACGAATCTCTTCTTAAAATCTGCCTTCGCAAGCTCTATCACGAGCTTTCGCTGTGAAAATATATCCTTTATAAAGTTCAAGGTAAGGTGCATAGGATCACTCTGTTAAAGGTCGAATCTGAAGGTCTCCGAGAGCCCGCCCCATTTTTTGTCCTTTTCGGACATGATGAGCTCCATATCCTCGGGGATCCCCCAGTCAACGCCTATATCCGGATCGTTATAGATGAGTCCGCCCTCGTCGCCCGGATGATAGAAGTCCGTGCATTTATACGCGAACTCCGCCACCTCGGAGCGCACCAAAAAGCCGTGCGCAAAGCCTTCGGGTATGTAAAACTGCTTCTTGTTCTCTTCGGAAAGCTCCACCCCATACCACATACCGTAGGTATCAGAGCCGCTCCGAAGATCCACAGCCACGTCGAATACCGTGCCCCTTACGGCGCGCACCAGCTTTCCCTGAGGATACTGCTTTTGGTAATGCAGACCTCTAAGCACCCCTCTTACAGATCTCGACTGATTATCCTGCACGAACACCATATCCAGTCCTGCGTCCTCAAAGTCCCGTTTGTTATAGGTCTCTACGAAAAAGCCTCTCTCGTCCTCATGGACCTCCGGCTCTATGACATAGAGCCCGGCGATGATCTTTTCGTTTTTTTTACAGGCCGTGACCTTTATCTTCCCCATGCATATCTCTCCTTTTTGGGTCATGATATAAACTCTATGCATATCTTAAAGACAAAATTTATAAAGTGCTGTCGCGGCTATCGTCATTATCAGCAGTACAGCCGGACATAACATCATTAAATGATACCATATAGGAGCAGCCCTTTCAAGCTTGACGCGAGGTCCGTGTTTAAAATAGAGCATGAGATAGAGCGGGAAGATGAGGGGTATGAAATAGCGTCCCTGTACCCCCTCTATGCTATCCGCCCCCGGCTCCGTAAAAGCTACATACATGGCAGTCCAGATGAGCACGCTCGAAGCGCCTATCATGAGGAAGAAAAAGACCCTGTCCGATACTTTTAGGAGATAGTCCTCCTCCTCGAATACAGGATTCGTAAGGCAAGTGAATAGCATGAGCACGAAATAGGCTATATAAAAGCCTTTAAAATCGCTTATGCCCTCTACTACCGCTCCCATGAAGGTCGTGCAGTCCGGCCCGATGAAGCATTGCGGTATCCATTCGATCATCTGCTTTATGAGCAGCACGGCGTAAGAAAACGGATGGGCCAGTATATATCCCACCTGCGAGACTTCAGAGGTGTCGCCTCCCCTCAGGTCTCCCACCTCGGAGGGCGATATGACTGTAGGCAGTATGAACAAGGCCACCATGGTAAGGAATGCGAGCAAGGGGAGCAAAAGGAGCAAAGCCTTCGTTTTTTTATACGCGGCAAAACGTCCCTCCTTTATAAGTCGGTAGACCGCCGCGTAGGCCATGAGCGCCATAGGCGCATAGACCGCCTTCGGGAGACAGCCCAACATATAAAATATCGCCATGAGCACGAAGTCCGCCATACCACTCCCCGGAAAGGTCTCTGCCTTTTTAAAGAAAGACAGCATGAACGCGAAGCCTAGGAAAAGACAGCCCGTGACGAAAGGATCGTATGAAAAGGTCACCGCCATAAATATGTTCAGCGGGAAAAGCCCTATGAGAGCCAAGAGTCTTTTCCCTGTCGGTACGATCTTTATAGCAAAGCACATGAGCACGACATATAAGAGGAGTTCTGCGAGCCTCACGGCCAATACCACTATTGGCCACGGTAAACCGAGCAGCATACAGAGCCTCATGACTATGGCCATGGCCATGTAGGCCGGAGCGCGATTTTCCATCGTGTCATACTCGAACACATACTCTCCGTCCTTATAGTTTCCGTGCGCGGCCATATAGGCGTCGTACTCCCTCATCTCCTCGGCCGCTCCGACCTGTCTGTTCGAGCTGCTGAGCTCGGAGACGAAAAACTGCATATATATCTCCTCTGAAAGGCGCGCCCTTCCCTCCGGAAGAAAGGCCATATCGATTATGGTCTTTAGGTGTTCCTCTTCGTCATATCCTACCTTATCCCTGGGGAGACAGACACACATAAGCCCTCCCAAAAATACCGCGGTGATAAGGAAAGAGAGCTCCGGTCTTTTTAGAAGGACCTTGCTAAAGAGTATAAGCGTAAGCAATACCGCCACGGATACGGCCGCAAACAGGAATACATAGGGGTTTAGAGAAAATTCGTTGACCGCCTCTAAGCTTACTAAGCTCGCGCCCTCGATCTCTATATAAAGGCTCGTGACCTTATCCGTCCTCAGGTTCAGAATCTCATGCTCGAGATAATAGGGATTTATATCTTCTATCGTCTTATAGGGCGCGTCGACCGACCCTTCGGTATATATCTCCACATAAAAACCAGGGGATCTCGAGGTCTTTTTATCTATACCGAGCCTCAGCTTTCGTATATATCTCTCATCAAAAGATGCCGCATAGACGGCATAGTAAGAGGCTCCGTCACCTTCGGCGATCCCCGCCTCAGATTCCGCGGCTTCACCCGTCATCTCGTCAGAATACGTCAAACAGACGAACAGATCCGAAGTTCCTCTCGCCTCACTATGGATGAACAGGTCGCTGTTATATATAAGTATGCCGAGCAGCCCCGAAAGCAGGGCCGCAAGTACGATGATAAATATCTTCTTCGCCGTATTCATAACGAGATTATATCAAATATGCCTTCCTTAGACTAGCGTCGTCTATGAAAAATGACGCCTTTGAGATATGATCTCGCGCCCAGGTCCTCATCCCCGGGAGCTTATGAAAATGCCGAAGATCCGTAAATGGACCAGGATCTCTCATGCCAAGACCTTTTTTAAGGGCGGCAAAACGCCTTCGGACCAAACGATCCAAAGGCGCGATCTTATCATAAATATGATTTTATTTAAGCCTTGGGGCCCGCGTCCGCTATATTCTTGGGCATATTGGGATATTTCTTGGCGAAGTTCTCAGCAAACATGCCCGCGAGCTTCTTAGCCTGCGCGTCATAAGCGTCCTTGTCGGCCCATGTGTTCTTAGGATTCAGTATATCCGAAGGCACGTCGGGACAACTCTGAGGGATCTCCACATTGAACACCTCGTCGTGCTTATATTCTACGTTGTCGAGGTCTCCGTTAAGAGCCGCGGTGACCATGGCCCTTGTGTAGGAGAGCTTCATCCTCGAGCCTACTCCGTAGGGGCCGCCTGTCCATCCGGTATTTACCAGATATACCTTCGTACCATACTTCTCGATCCTCTCCCCGAGCATATTGGCGTATACGGAAGCGTCCAGCGGCATGAAGGGCTCTCCGAACAGCGTGGAGAACGTAGGCTGGGGCTCCGTGATACCCCTCTCAGTGCCCGCTAGCTTAGAGGTGAAGCCTGTCACGAAGTGATACATCGCCGCCTCCTCGGAAAGCTTCGATATGGGAGG
>CAZQFD010000017.1:0-11843 GCA_964592535.1 uncultured Lachnospiraceae bacterium
ATCTATACCTATAGTATAGCTCCCGGCCTGAGAAGTATTGAACACCAGCTCATAGGTCAGGCTGTTCGAGCCACCGCCGTTCGTGACGCCGCTCACACGTATGGTGCCCGCACCGCCGCTCGCGTCGGTGCCTGAAACAAATTCGAGCCTGTCCTGCGGATAGCTAAGCGTGACTGTCGCGCTCGCGAGCCTCGTGCCCTCATCCGCGGTTATCCTCATCGTGACATTGACCTCAGAACCGGAGACTACCTCCGGATCAGAAAATGAGATCTGCCCGTCGGCCGCGTAAACGCAGAAGGCCATTGCGACGCTCACAGCAAATATAAGCAACGGTCTCAATATGATCTTTGCAGATCTATACATCTTCATACACTCTCCCTTATCAGCTTCCGGGCGGGGTCATCCCCACCTCTACCTCTACTACGCTCTGACTTCCCGGGCCTTCGCTCGATGTCGTGGTCTCCGCTGTGGTAGTCGTCTGCACTGCGCCGGGGCCGGAATCGACATATCCAGCTTCCGTAGACGCGACGACGGTCGAGGTCTCAGACGCAGTATCCGTAACAGTATCGCCTGTGACTACCGTGCTCTCCGAGGAAGTCTCATCTCCCAAAGCCCCTTCTCGTCTTGTGATACTTAACCTATAGTCTCTCGTAGTGCCGTTCTCGGCCGTCACGGTGATCGTCAGCGTATTTACACCCACATTCAGGTTCACCGTGCCTTTACCGCTCACTACGGCGTTGCTGTCGATAGCCGAAGCGGAGACGTAGACCGAAGTGACCGCGTTATCCACTATCAGGCTGTAATCATTCGTATCCATGCTGAAGGTCGGGGTGATGGTATATCCATCCACCGATATGGAGGACAGCTTGTTGTTAGGATTGCCGTCCACGGTAGGCATGGGACATTTCTCATCAGGCATATTTTCATATACCGGTATCTTGAATACCAACGCCGTGGCTTTTATCTCATCATTATATGCCTCCGCGACCTTGGCGCCCTCCGAGGCCGCCGCGGGCACATTCGTCATATACTGGTGCTGGTAGAGATTAGAGCCCTGTACATTGAATTTCTTAAGGTAGAACGTATCCTGTCCTGCGCTCACATAGTTCTGACCGTAGAGGATCGCTCCGCCTATGATGGACTTTTCTATATTTGTCCAAGGGCGGTCTCCCGTGCCGCTCTGAGAAGCATAATAGAGGCCCGCCTCTATAGCTCCCATCCCGTCGTGCTCGTAAGCACCTAGGTTAAAGTAATTATATACGCCCGGGTAGGTCGAGTTAGTGCCGGATATGCTGTCCGAGGTGCCGCTACCCTGCTCCTGAAGGATCATGGAAGCTATGACATAGGGGCTGACACCGGACTGCGAAGCAGCCTCCATGATGATGTCGGCATAGTGGACGAGCTTCATCTGTTCGCTATACTTAGCCTCCGCCTGCGCGGTCTCTTCGGTCTCCGCGGTATCAGTCGCGCCGGAGCCGTCTGACGACTGTGTGCTGTCCGTGCCGGTCTGCGCTCCCGGGCCGTTCACTGACTCTACCGATGAGCTCGTCTCCTCGATAGATGTAGTCTCATCGGTGTTTTTCGTATAGATGTTTCCGGAACCGTCTACCCACTTTCCGTCAGCATTCACCATATAACCATCTATGATGGTGTTATATGCCATGATACCGTTCTCATAAAAATAATAGCACTCGGCTATCCCGTCGTTATTCCCGTCGAGCCAATACCAACCGCCCGAGAGCATAGTGCCGTCGGACTGCTCATAGACCCACTGAAGGGGATCGTCGGAAAGCTTCTCCCAGCCGTCCGCGTAGGCCTTTATACCGCCCGTAAACTTGAAGAGGCCGTCCGATATGATCGAGAATATCGAAAGGCTCTCAGTTTCTCCCGCGTCGCTTATGCTGACACCCGGCCCCGAGTTCACATAACCGCCGCTGTATGAGCTTTGGCTCTGTCCCGACGTCGTGCCCGTGCCCGGCCCATACTCGCTACCGCTCGTAATTACGGTCGAGGAATCTGATGTGTCGGAGCTTGAACTTCCATCGCCCGAATATCCATAGGTCTTACCGGCATAGCCATAGCCGTCATTTTCTATCAAGGTGCCCGCGCTCACGGAGCTCCCGTTCACCGGCACTACTACCTCGTTGTCGAGGAAGGTCCCTTCCAATAGCTCCATAAGCCCGTCTCTCGTCTGAGTAGCGGAGTTATAGGATTGAAGCTCGAACTGGAATATATAGGTCTCGTCCAAAAAGTTCCTAGGGTCCATGTAGTGGGCTATGATATCCGAAGAGGCCGCGTTCCACGCGCTCCCGTCAAAGCCCGGCCATGAATTGGCTGCCCAGTCGAAGGCGCCGTCCGCCGTAGATTTCCATGAAGAGATAGAAGTCGATGCTACGAGATTACGCCCGACTATTGACTCTTCCTCTATGACTGTATCCCAATCCAGTCCCGTATGCTGCGCGGTAAATACCCAGTTGGGATATTTTTCATGCAGGCCTCTAAGAGCGTTCTTATAGCTCTCCGGGAAGCCTTGGCTCGTGAGCCAAGCCTCAAAGTTTGAATCAGAAGCGCTGTATATCGTCTCCTGGGTGATGTAGTCGCTCCTGGCATATCCGCTCTGCCCATTTCCGTAGCTTATCTGATACCAAACATATCCGTCCGTGCCAGTAGTCTGATCTGTCACCGTTACCTGAGAATTGTTATAGAGGGAGCCTATTATACTATAGTCGGTGCCAGGCCCCGAACGCACGTTCATGAGGTCGGCTTTGACTATACCTGTCCAGCTTGCGGCCTGTGTCGTGAGCACGAAGGCGTCACCTATAGGGGCGATGATGCTCTGCACGCTGAGACAGGCCAAAGTGAGCGCCGCGGCTATCCTCTTTTTCAGTCTACATTTTACCATATAGTTTCCTTATCTGTGGCTCCGAAGGTACGGAGCTGCGGAATGAGACGCATTTGATCTTCATCTTAATATAGGCATCAAAACTCCGCTTTTCATAAAGATACCGCATAGTTTTTCACTATACGGTGTCATTATAATTTTGGCAAAAAATTTTGTCTATATGATTAAATGAATCCTTAGAGTAACGTAAGACTTTTGAAAGAAAGAGCCGATATTAAACAGGGTAAGCTCCGTCCTTCACTTTGGACTTATCTATGCCGTTATCTTGGGTGTCTCTATACTCGAAAAACTCCTTTGCCACAGCGGGGAACAGCGCGTAGGTCAACACATCCTCGGGCTGCCTCTTCCATTTCGCCATCTCCTTCTCGAACTTCGGCAGCTCTGGCTCTATAAGATCCGCGGGACGGCAGGTGATAGGCTCCTCGTCTCCGAGCATCTTCTTTTGAACGTCCTTATCCATAGGTTTTACGCACTGTCCGAACTCACCCTTTGCAAGCTTCTTCGACTCCTTAGGCACGATCTTATAGCGCTCTCCCGATAGGATATTCATAACGGCCTGAGTGCCTACGATCTGAGACGAAGGCGTAACAAGAGGCGGCTCTCCGAAGTCCTTACGCACTCTGGGGATCTCCTCGAGCACCTCGGTGAGCTTATCGGACTTGCCGGCTTCCCCAAGCTGCTTAACGAGGTTAGATAGCATACCGCCGGGCACTTGATACTTGAGCGTGTTGATGTCCACTCCCATCACCTTTGGATCGAGGAGCCCGCTCTTAAGACATCCTTCCTTATACGGCTGGAAATACTCCACTATCTCGATGAGCTTATCTACATCGAGCCCCGTATCATAAGGTGTCCCTTGGAAGGCCTTGACCATGACCTCGGTCGAGGGCTGTGAAGTGCCGAGCGCGAAAGGCGTGCAGGCAGTGTCTATGATGTCCGCTCCGACCTCTACCGCTTTCATATAGCTCATAGCCGCCATGCCTGAGGTGTAGTGCGTGTGCATATCTATCGGCAGATCCGTCACTTCCTTGAGTGCGGTCACGAGCTCCTCGGCCTCAGCGGGGAGCAGCAGTCCCGCCATATCCTTTACGCAGATGGAGTCTGCTCCCATCTCCGTGATCTGCTTCGCGAGATCCTTCCAATAATCAAGGGTATAGGCCTCTCCTAAAGTGTAGCTCATAGCTACCTGTACATGGCCTCCCTCCTTCTTCGTAGCGTCTACGGCTGTCTTTAGGTTCCTCAGATCGTTCAGGCAATCGAATATACGGATGATGTCGATACCGTTAGCGATCGACTTCTGCACGAAATACTCCACTACGTCATCCGCATAATGATTGTAGCCTAGTATGTTCTGTCCTCTGAACAGCATTTGAAGCTTTGTATTTTTGAATCCGTCGCGCAGCTTCCTGAGCCTGTCCCAGGGATCCTCTTTCAGGAAACGCAGGGAAGCGTCGAAGGTAGCTCCGCCCCAACATTCTACGGCATAGTAGCCGATCTTATCCATCTTATCTACGATAGGGAGCATCTCCTCTGTCGGCATACGCGTAGCGATGAGCGACTGATGAGCGTCCCTTAGGACGGTCTCGACTATCTTTACCGGCTTTTTCTTAGTATCAGCCATCTTTATCTCCTCCAAATATCGACCGGGCTTTATCACTTGACTCCGAATACCGCCATAAAGGTACCTGCTGCTACCGCCGTACCTATGACTCCGGCTACATTGGGCCCCATGGCGTGCATGAGGATGAAGTTCGTAGGGTCATCCTCAGTAGCCACCTTCTGGGAGACCCTCGCCGCCATAGGCACCGCCGAGACTCCGGCAGATCCGATGAGCGGGTTGACCTTTCCGTTCGTGAGCTTGCACATGGCTTTTCCCAGCAAAACTCCGGCAGCAGTACCGAAAGCGAAAGCTACAAGTCCCAAGAACACGATCTTAAGCGTATCCGCGTTCAGGAAGGCATCCGCCGAGGTCGTAGCACCGACAGATGTACCCAATAGGATAACGACTATATACATCATGGCGTTCGCCGCCGTCTCCGTAAGCTGTTTTACTACTCCCGACTCCTTGAAGAGGTTTCCAAGCATGAGCATACCTACCAGAGGCGCCGTAGACGGTAATACCATGCAGACTACTACCGTGATGACTATCGGGAAGAGTATCTTCTCAAGCTTCGATACGGGCCTCAGGCCCTCCATGTGTATCATGCGCTCTTCTTTAGTGGTCATGGCCCTCATGATAGGCGGCTGGATGACGGGCACGAGCGCCATATATGAGTAAGCCGCAACGGCTATGGGGCCGAGGAGCGCGGACTCTCCGAGCTTGTTCGCAAGGAAGATAGAGGTCGGGCCGTCAGCTCCGCCTATGATAGAGATGGCCGCCGCCTGTCTGCCTGTGAAACCCAGCATGATGGCCACGAAATAAGCCATGTATATGCCGAACTGCGCCGCCGCTCCGAGCAGGAAGGTCTTGGGGTTCGCTATCAGAGGTCCGAAGTCCGTCTGGGCGCCTACGCCCATGAATATAAGCGACGGGAGTATCGTCCACTCGTCCAGCTTAAAGAAATACCACAGCATACCGCCTGTCCCGTTAGAGCTGTCCTCCGCGGAGAGCATTATATCGGGATAGATGTTTACCAACAACATACCGAATGATATAGGGATGAGCAGCAGCGGTTCAAATCCCTTCTTTATCGCAAGATAAAGGAAGAGGAACGCCACCAGTATCATGACATAGTTGCCCCATGTGAGTCCCAAAAAAGCAGTCTGCCCAACCAGATTAGAGAATGTACTTGCTAGATCCATTATTATCCCTCCGGTCTTTTCTTAAATATCAAGGCTTAGTTAAGAGTGGCTAAAACTGCTCCTGACTCTACCTGGTCGCCCTCCTTGCAATCTATGGTAGCGATCACGCCGTCCTGAGGAGCCACGATGTCATTCTCCATCTTCATGGCCTCCAGCACTACTACCGGCTCGCCTCTCTTGACTGCCTGTCCTACCTGTACCTTTACAGCAAGTATCTTGCCCATCATGGGCGCCTCGACCTTGACGCCGCCCTGAGTTCCCGCGGGAGCAGCGGGCTCTTCGGCCTTTACCGGCGCTGCGGGCGCTGCCGCCGGGACTGTCATGGGTGTTACGGGCGTAGATACAGCTGCGCCTTCCTCTACCGTTACGTTATAAACGTTTCCGTTTACTGTGATCGTATAATTCTTCATATCGTCCTCCGAATTTAATATGAGCGATCTTTGATCTTAAGAAAGCACCGCTTTCCTTATCTGCGGCTCCTTCTCACTTTTCTGACGGTGATACCGTTCATCAGCTCGTCAAAATGCTTGCCTGTATCTTCTTCATAGGCCGCCACGGCGGCTGCTATGACTGCGGCCATCTCATCGTCCGAGGAAGCTTTCGCAGCCTCCTTGCGATATGTGGCGAGATCTGCGATGATCACAGGTCCAGGCTCGGGCTCAGTCGTCTTATGCTTCTGCTGAGCCTTCTCCTCAAAGATATATATATACTTGAAAAGGCTTATCACCCATGCCAAGGATATGAGTACGATGAATACCGCCGACATGCCTACGACGAGGTTCCCGAGGCCCTCCATCATCAGCTCACTCGCCGTATATACCGGTGAGAAGGCGAGGTTCGTGTACTGGGTCATCCTTTTGTTGAGTCCTACAGCAAATTCGCAATCCCTTTGCTCAAACTCAGCCACTATGCTTATAGAATATTCTCCGCTGCTTGAGTCCTGCTCCACCTCCGTGCTCTTTATCCGCACGAAAGCGCCCAGATCCTCTTCCGATGAGAGCCAAGCATTGAGACCGTTTATCATAATGGTATCCTGCTCCTCGGAAAAGGCCTCTATCAGGTCGTTCACCTCGTCATCCGACATACTTATGATCTGATAGAACATGAGCTGAGCGGATTCGGCCAGACTCTGTTCCGTCTCGGCCGTCATCGGTTCGACAGTGCTTTCCGAGGCACAGCCGAAGAGCGAAAGCATGGCAAGAGACATTAGAAGCGCTAAAAGCAGCTTTTTGAATTTATCTTTCATGCGAGTACCTCTTTTAAATGCTTTTATCTGCCGATAGGCCTTGCGTCAAAGGCCTTTGTGTAGAGCATCTCAAGAGCTGCGGCAACTCTCTGTCTCGTCTCGGCTGGTTCGATGATGTCGTCCACATAGCCTCTCTTCGCATTATAAAGCGCGGTATTCTTAGCCTTATCGAAGCTCCCGTCGATCTCAGCCTGAAGGCTCTCATCCATGAGGCCCATCTTAGCATCCTTCCACGCGTATACCACATCCGCGCCGAGAGACTTGGAACCCATCACTATGCCCACCGTACCGTACGCGTGACCTGTCACTACGGAGATCGTGGGAACGGAAGCCTCAGCATACGCGCTTATCAATCCCGCGACTTTGGGCGTGAGCTCCTTTTCTTCCTCCTCGCAGAGCTTAAAGCCGTCTACATCTACGAAGGTGACCACGGGGATACCGAAGCTGTCGCAGAACTTTATGAGCTTTTCTGCCTTCTTCGCTCCGCGATGGCCCAGTCTCTTTTCATTATTAGCTACGACTCCGACCGTGTTGCCGCCTATCCTTATAAAGCCCGCGGTCACATCCTTGCCATATCCTTTCTTTATCTCGAAGAACGTACCCTCATCGGCGATCATTTTAAGCATCTCCGCCTTATCCTCGAGCTTATCTATGCCTGCTAACGAACGGTTCAGGCTCTCAACGCTCTCTACCGCCGAAAGATCGTCGATATAGTTCTCGGGGAGCATGGCCACGAGCGACCTGACAGCGGCTACTATCTCAGCCTCTTCTCCCGCCATATCGCAGACACCGACCTTTTCGCACTGGTACTCGGCTGAGGCCGTGTCGCACTTGCCTTCAAAGTTGCCTGTGACGGCATTGGGACTGTTGAGATAGAGCTTAGCCGAGGTCTCCATGAATACGAAATCCGACATAGCCGTTACGACCGCAAGACCGCCGCCGCAATTACCATAGACCACGCTTATCTGTGGCACTATCCCCGAAGCCCTGGCCTGATCCGCGAACAACGCCGCGAAGCTCTGCAAAGAATCAGAACCTTCGGAGAGCCTGACTCCCGCGCAATCCAAAAATGCGAGCACAGGAGCCCCCATGTCCATCGCCATGCTGTAGACCTTCGCGATCTTAGAGGCGTGTACCTCGCCGAGCGAGCCGCCCTGATGATCAGGGTCCTGCGCGTATATGAACATAAGGCATCCGCCTATGGTGCCGTAGCCGGTGATCACGCCATCTCCGTGCGTTTCACAGCCCGGCTTTGCGGCATCATCTCTCGCCGTCATGTACGCTCCGATCTCTACAAAGCTGCCCTCGTCAAGGATAGAAGCTATCCTCTTACGAGCAGTAGAAACGTTGTAAGACATACAATTTCCTCCATTTGCGATCTGTTCCTAAAAAAAAACAAAATTCTGTCCTATTATAGCACAAGACTTATGAAATTGTTATCGATTTCGTCAAAAAAAATACATTTATTTTTGGACATAAATTCCCAAAGTAGATCCCACAGTGGGATCTGCAGCGGGATCTACGTTTATTTTGGGGAAGGAAGATCCGGGGTTTGGTCCTCTTTTTTCCATCAAATAGACTTATCCTCTCCCGGCCGACGTCCCCGCCGCATATCCGGTGCTCCATGCGTTTTGGAGATTGAAGCCGCCCGTGAGGGCGTCGACGTCGATGACCTCGCCCGCGAAATAGAGGCCGTTCGCCTTTTTTGCCTCCATGGTCTTAGGATCCAGCTCCTTTACGTCTACGCCGCCCTTCGTTATGACGGCTTCCGAAAAGCCGCTGCTCCTTTCGATATGAAGCTCGAAGGACTTAAGGATATTTATAAGGGCCTTTCGTTCTTCTCTAGTTATGAGGCCTGCCTTTTTTTTAGGATCCACCCCCGCCCGAATGAGGACGGGATCGATCAGGGCCTTAGGAAGGAGGCTCCTTGCCGCGTTCCTTACGGTCTTACTTTTTCCCTCGGAGATAAGTCTTAGGAGCCGCTCGCTGAGCGTCTTTTCAGTGAGCGCGGGCTTAAAGTCTATGCTAAGCCTAAAGGAACGGACAGGCGTCTCCGCTCCCCCTTCGTCCGAGATAAGCCGTGAAAGCTCCTCGGCATAATAAGAGGACGCCGTGAGCACGAGCGGGCCGCTCACTCCGAAATGAGTGAATAAAAGCTCTCCGAAACCTTCATAGAGCAGCCTTTCGTCTGTTTCTGATATGAGCCTCAGTGATATGTTTTTTAACGTAAGACCGCTCATAGGAGCGGTCTCATCTTTTTCCTTTATCTCGAAAGGTACGAGCGAGGGGTAGGTCTCTTTTACACCAAGACCGAAGCTCTCAGCGAATCTATAGCCGTCACCCGTGGATCCCGTAGAGGGGTAGCTGCGCCCTCCCGTAGCCACGATCACGGAAGCAGCCTGATAGGTCTTGGCCTTTTTGCCTTTCAGATCCTCGGCCTTTAAAAGAAAGCCTCCCCGATGAGATCTCTCTATGTCTTTCACCTCGGTGAAAAGTTCTATGGCCGCGCCGCGCGCAAGGAGCAGTCCGCCAAGCGCCCTCGTCACGTCAGAGGCATGGTCTGATACAGGGAATACCCTATCGCCTCTCTCAATCTTTAGCCTACAACCCGCGTTCTCCAAAAGCTCCATCAGCTCATAGTTTGAGAAACGGCGAAACGACGAATAGAGGAACTTTTCGTTCCTCATCTGGTTCTCTATAAGTCCGTCGAGGGCGCAGGCGTTAGTGACATTGCACCTGCCTTTTCCCGTGATGTATAGCTTCTTCCCGAGCTTTTCGTTTTTTTCAAGGAGCCGGACCTTTAAGCCCCTGCCCGCGGCGGCGACAGCCGCCATCATGCCAGCCGCCCCGCCGCCTATTACTATCACATCATCCATACTCAGCTTAGACACATCTTCACTTCGCCTGTTTCGCCGTAGCCCTCGGGATTTTTAGACTGCCAATTATAAGAGTCTCGGCACATCTCCTCTATGTCTCTTTCGGCTACCCAGCCGAGCTCCCGCTTTGCCTTAGAGGGGTCGGCATAGTTACAGGCTATGTCCCCGGGACGTCTTTCGTCTATGACATATCTTATCTCATGCCCGCAGGCTTTCTCGTAGGCGTGTATCACCTCGAGCACTGAATAGCCCCGTCCCGTACCCAGATTGCAGATGAATACGCCCGGGGCCTCCTCCAGTTTCTTGAGCGCGCGGACATGGCCTTTCGCGAGGTCTACCACATGGATATAGTCTCTCACTCCGGTACCATCCGGCGTGTCGTAGTCATTACCGAATACATGGACGGCCTCTCTCTTTCCTATGGCGACCTGCGCTATATAGGGCACCAGGTTGTTCGGTATGCCCTTCGGATCCTCACCTATGAGCCCCGACTCATGTGCGCCGATAGGATTGAAATAGCGGAGCAGGGCCACATTCCACTCCGGATCCGCCTTTTGGAGATCCATAAGGATCTGCTCTATCATGCTCTTTGTCTGTCCGTAAGGGTTCGTGATCTCGCCCTTGGGACAGTCCTCAGTCACGGGTATGGTCTCGGGGTCTCCGTATACTGTCGAGGATGAGGAAAATACGATATTTTTGCAGTCATGCTTCCTCATCACATCACACATGAGGAGCAGACCGGTGATATTGTTATAATAATACTCGAGCGGCTTTGAGACAGACTCTCCCACGGCCTTATAGCCCGCGAACATTATCACAGCGTCGGGCTTTTCCGCCTCGAATATCCTCGTGATCTCGGGCTCGTCCAATATATCCGCCTGATAAAAGCTCATAGACTTTCCCGCGATCTCCTCCACCCGGTCTACGGCCTTTTTGGAGGAATTATAGAGGTTATCCACGCAGACGACCTCATATCCGCTCTCAAGAAGCTCCACACAGGCATGACTCCCTATATATCCTGCGCCTCCTGCTACCAATATCTTTTTCATGCTTCACCTCCGAGCCTCGCGCTCTTTTTCAGATGTATGTATTCGTTCGCGGTCATGACCTCGCTCTGTACAGGAGTCAGATAGGATACTATATTCGCGGCCTCCTTTTCGGTCTCATCCGTAAAGCCCGCCACACCGTCGCTTATATAAATGATGGGAAATCCGAGATCTATGCCTGCGAGCGCCGTAGCCAGCACGCAACATTCGGCCACCACTCCCGTGAGCACTACATGGGCGGCGGATGTCGCGGCCTTACAAAGCTTCGGGATACTGAATGACGAATAAGTGGATTTTTCGTATATGGGATATTTTTTAAGATACGGCTCGAACTCCTCCATCACGGCATTCAGCCTTTCGTCTTTATTTATAAGCTCGTTCACTTCATTATATGTATGCCAGGAGCCCTCGGGCACATCGGGAGCCTTGAACTCCGTGAATATCACTTTTTCGAAAACTCCGGAATCTAAGAGCTTCCTTATATTTTCCGAGGCTTTAGAGACATTCTTACAGCCCCAAGCCTCGCCCTCCTTATACACATTCTGCATATCTATAACGAGTAACAGATCTTCGTTCTTCATATGCCGCTTTCGTGATGTTTTATCGCAAAAGAAATAAACATCACATTCCTTTCCGCTTATTTTTAGATCAAGAGATCTGTCCACCTGCCACCTAAGCTTTAGGGACATAAGATCGAGCGGCGCAAAGCTCCCTCTTTCACGCCTTTGCCCTCCCCGCAAAAAATATGTCAGATCTATTTTTTCATTATAATCTCAAAAGGCGGAACGGGCAACCGTAAAGAGCTCCGCCCGAAAAGCACCGGGATACGTAAAACGCCTTTAGATCTTCTTGCATTTTCAGGAGCGCTATGCTAATCTATCCGTCGCAGGTCACAAAAACAAGGTCTTAAACAGCCTGCCGGCGGTCACCGCCGTAAAATGTGCCGAGTGTTCGAGACCTTCCACTCGTAA
>CAZQFD010000018.1:0-9156 GCA_964592535.1 uncultured Lachnospiraceae bacterium
CGTCACCTCCCTAGATCCCTCACGGCCTTTACAGTCTCCGAGCAATACATCTCCCAGAGTGCCAAGCAGATGTTCCCTGCCGTAACGCCCTTCATTCATGGGTGTGAGGAAGTCTCCGCTCTCATGCAATACGGACTCAACGTTATCGCAGAACACACGGCCTCTCGTCATAAGCTCTGAACATAGCTCTCTCGCAGACGGAGCGCAGGCACCTACGGCATTGATATGCGCTCCGTCCTTCACCCACTCACTGTATAGGATCGGCTCCTTAGCAGGCGTCAAAGTACAGATGATGTCGGCATCCCTGACCGCCTCTTCGGCAGTAGCGCAAGCTATCCCCTTAAAGCCTTTTTCACAGGCAGCTTCGGCCAATTCTCTCGCGCCGGCGACATGGACATCCCAGCAACGCGCCTCCGTAAGCCTCATAGTCTCCGATACGGCGTCAAGGTGAGAATATCCCTGAGCGCCGCATCCCAGTATCGCGAGGACTTTGGCGTCCGGAGCCGCTAAAGCCCTTGTCGCGACCGCACTTACAGCCCCCGTGCGGATCTTCGTCACAGACATGGCGTCGACCACCGCCAATACCTCTCCGTGTTCCTTTCCAAACAGCAGTATCTCTCCCTGATGGGAAGGATACCCCGTGCCGCCGTTCGTATGATAGACGCTTATGACCTTGGCTCCAAGATACCCGCGTCCAAAATAAGCGGGCATGAGCCCGAGGACATTCGTATTAGGCAGGTCTATAGCGGTGCGCAGATATTGTACGCAATCTCCGCGTTGTTCATCTTTTAGAGTTTCCTCCATGATACGGATACAGCCTGATACCGTAAGGTGCTCCTCTACATAAGCTTTATCGAATATCTTCATCTGTCTCACACTTTCAAGATCTTATCAATATCATATCCGGGATCAAAGACACGAGCAGGATCCCTATCCCTATAACGAGCGCGGTATACGGCTCCGGAACGATAAGGAATAGGTGAAGGGGCCTAGGCGGATCCGGATCCTTTTGTTTTCGCTTCCAAGGTCTAAGACGGAAGGCGTCCTCCGGCAGGTTCCCTCCCTTTAGCAGAGACCACGCGCTAAAGATGAGCGTAACACCGCCGACCAACAGCACCGCCGAACGAGCGGCGGACATCCCTGATAGAAAGCTCCCTCCTATCAGACTGCCCAAAATGAAAAATATAAAGCAGACACCGATCCCTACGGCAAGGCCTATAGCCAGAGCCACAAGGAGATCTCTAAAGACCTTCTTCAGTCCGGACATGGCTTTATACCAAATGACAGGCCACGAAATGCCCTTTCTCTGCCTCTCGCAGCGCGGGGGCCTCCTTTCGACAGCGCTCACAGGCTCTTTTGCAGCGCCCAGCGAAACGGCATCCGGGCGGCGGATCGATAGGGCTCGGTATGTCCCCCTCCAGCTCGATCCTCCTACGCTTATGTTCCACCTCGGGATCCGGTATTGGTATCGCGGACAGCAGCGCCTGCGTATACGGGTGCAGGGGCCTTTCGTATAGGCGATCCGAGCCTGTCAACTCTACGATCTTCCCGAGATACATGACCGCTATACGATCCGATATGTGCTTCACCATGGCAAGGTCATGCGCTATAAAAAGATAGGTCATGCCCAGCTCCCGCTGCAGCTTTACCAGCAGATTCACGATCTGAGCTTGGATCGAGACATCCAGCGCAGAGATAGGCTCGTCACACATGATGAACTCCGGTCTGACCGCAAAAGCCCTCGCTATCCCGATACGCTGACGCTGTCCTCCCGAGAACTCATGCGCAAATCGATTGGCGTGTTCTTTATTAAGGCCTACCATCTCCAACAGCTCATAGACCCTCTCAGTACGCTCCTCGCGGTCCTTGGCAAGGCCGTGGATATCTATGCCTTCCGCGATGATGTCCGCTACGGTCATACGTGAATCTAGCGAAGCATACGGGTCTTGGAAGATGATCTGAGCTCGACGGGCAAAACGCAGCTTGTCCGTGCCGCGAAGCTGATGTACGTCTATACCGTCAAACGACACCTGCCCGTCCGTCTTTGGATAAAGTCCCATAGCGGTACGGCCGCAGGTCGTCTTTCCGCAGCCGGACTCTCCCACCATGCCTAACGTCTCTCCCTTATAGATGACGAATGACACATCGTCCACGGCTTTTACTACTGCGCCACCGGAGGCATTAAAATATTTCTTGAGATGACTGACCTCCAGCAGAGGCTGTTTATCGTCGTTCATGCTCTTACCTCCGTTTCGTCATATAAAGGCGCGTCCACTCTGGGTGCTCTGGAGTCGTGCAGCCAGCAGCTCACCTGATGGCCGCCCTCCAGCTCTTTGGCCTGCGGCATCTCTTCCTCGCAGATAGGCATACAGTATCTACATCTGGTGCAGAAAGGACAACCAGCGGTCGGCTTCAAAAGATCCGGCGGCGTGCCCTCGATCGTAGATAACTGCTGTTTGTTCTCAAGATCCAGTCTGGGTACCGCGGACAACAGCGCCAGAGTATAAGGGTGACGCGGACGATAAAATATATCTTCCGTACTGCCCCGCTCTACTATCTTGCCGGAGTACATGACACAGATACGCTTGGCAATGTCCGCCACTACACCAAGATCGTGTGTGATGAGCAGGATGGCAGCGTTCATCTCCTCCTGCATTTGTTTCATAAGGTCTATGATCTCAGCCTGTATAGTCACGTCCAGAGCTGTCGTAGGCTCATCGGCTATCAGGAGCTTGGGTCCGCAAGCCAGAGGCGTCGCGATCATAGCCCTCTGCCTCATACCTCCGGAAAACTGGTGCGGATACTCTCTTGCTCTTCGCTCCGGATCCGGGATCCCAACCTTCCTTAAAAGTTCCACCGCTATGGACGCGGCATCCTTCTTAGAGGCCCTTTTATGTACAGTCAGAACTTCTGCTATCTGCTTACCTACGCGCATGGTAGGGTCGAGGCTAGTGAGAGCGTCCTGAAAGATCATCGCACAATCTTCTCCTCTGTAAGATCGAAGGTCTTTTTTAGACATCGCCATCACATCTTGCCCGTCCAAGACGATAGAAGAGCCCTCTTTTATCTTGCCGGGGGACGCTATGAGCCTCATGATAGCTCTGGCCGTCACGCTCTTTCCGCAGCCGGATTCCCCTACGATGGCCACGGTCTCTCCTTTTTCTACATCAAAGGAGACACCGCGCACCGACTGCACTTCGCCGGCATAGGTATAATAAGATACCTTAAGGTCTTTGACTTCAAGTAATTTTTCTCCCATGATCCCACTCACTTTCTCAGCCTGGGGTCAAGCGCGTCTCGCAAGCCGTCCCCAAGCAGGTTGAAGGACAGGACGACCAGCACGAGTATGCCTGCCGGGAACAGTAGCTGCAAGGGATAAAACTCCATGACCGACTGTCCCAGTGAGATGATGACTCCTAAAGATGTATCGGGAGGCTGCAAGCCGATCCCCAGGAAGCTGAGCGTCGATTCCTGAAAGATATAGTTAGGGATGGATGTAGCCGTATTGAGTATCAATATGCCCATAGTATTCGGTAGAAGGTGCCTTACGATGATACGTCCGGAGGACGCGCCCAAGGTCTTGGCCACCATGACATATTCCGAGCTTTTAAGCTGCAAGACAACACCTCTCACCGAACGAGCCGTATTACACCACGAGGTCACGCACAATGCCACTAGAAGGCTGGGGACACTGTTGCCAAGCACCAGCATCACAAGGATGACGACCAGCAGATACGGGAGGGACATCATCACCTCTATGATACGCATCATGATACCGTCCACCCAGCCTCCGAAATAGGCCATGATGCCGCCGTAAAGACAGCCTATGACTATCTGCACGCAGGTACATACCAGTGCTATGAGCAGCGACACCCTCGCTCCCACGCAAACACGGGCAAAGAGATCTCGTCCCAGAAGATCCGTGCCGAACCAGTGTTCCGCGCTGGGGGACTGATTTTTCATCGTAGGTTCCATATATGTGGGATCCTGTCCGCAGATAGCGGGGCCGAATACCGCCATTATCACCAATAGGATCAATACCACCAAGGAGATCATGGCTATAGGATTTTTTCGCAAACGCCTCCACGCGTCTTGCGCATATGTGATAGTCGGGCGAGCGATGGTCTCCTTATCACTGCCTTCACAGCCCTTTATCACGAATCTAGAGTCTATCGTCTTTTCCATATGCCGCCTCACGTCCTTCCGCCTACACGGATCCGAGGATCCACTACGGTATAGAGGATGTCCACTAAGAACACCACCACTATATATAAGATAGCCATCAACACTGTCTGCCCCAGAACGATAGAGAGGTCCTGAGCCTGTATGGATTCGATAAAATAACGTCCGAAACCGGGTATGGCGTATATCTTCTCGATGAAAAAGGATCCTGTCAGAGCAAAGGCAACGCTCATGGGCAAGACTGTGATGATGGGGATGAAAGCGTTGCGAAGGACGTGCCGCAAAACGATCTGAGGTTCGCTGAGGCCCTTGGCTCTGGCCGCCAACACATAATCCTGATTTATCACGTCCAGCATGGAAGTCTTAAGGAGCCTCGAGTATGTGGCCACATAGCTGAAGCACCCGCTCAGCGTCGGGAGCACCGTATATCTCCATCCTCCGAACCACAGATCGTCGCCGCTCGGCCAGCCCACTATAGGGAACCATCCCAGATCTCCGGCCACATATTTTTGCAGTAACAGGCCAAAGATCAGCGTCGGCACGGAGATCATCAGCACCGAAAAGAACACGATGATATAGTCTATCCAAGTACCTTTAAAGATAGCGGCCACCGTGCCTAATATCAGCCCCAGGCCTACGCCCACGATTATGCTCTGCAGGCCCAGCCTGGCCGATGGCGCGAGCGTGTCCTCCAAAAGATCCTGAATGGTATATCCCGGCATGCGGATGGATTCGCCGAAGTCTCCGCGCAGCATACCCTTCATCGTGATCACATAGCGCTCCATAGTAGGCTTATCCAACCCGTAGGTACGATATAAGTTTTCCGCCACAGCCTCAGGCAATCGCTCCGCTCTCGTGGTCAACGGGTCGCCAGGAACAGCTTCCAACAGGAAAAAGGTCGCGGTCGCTATGACAAACAGAGTGAGTATCATCTCAAAAAAGCGACGGACAGTATATTTTAACATTCTCTTTCCCTCTTTTCCCAAGGAAACGCATAAGGACAGACCTCTGAGATCTGTCCTTAACGACTATACCGCATATCGCGGCATAAATATCATCACGACAGCGAAAAACCCGCTGTCTTTACTCGACCAGATAAGCGTGAGTGAAGTCGAAATAAGGACCGACGAAGGGCGTTACTACACCCTTTATCTTGTTGCTGATGCAAAGTACATTGTCCGTGTACATATAGGGGATCGCGGCAACTTCCTCGCAGACTACCCACTCCTCGGCCTCGGCATAAATCTCCACACGATCCATAGGATCGTCTGCCGTATCCAGCTGACTCAGGATCTGATCGTATTCGGCGGCTCTCTCCTCGCTCCATCCCGAGTAGCGTATGGAAGTCCCCCAGCTGGCCCACATCTCAAGGAAAGCCATAGGGTCGTTATAGTCTCCATTCCAGCCGGCCTGGCCAATGTCATACTGCCCTGAATTGCGAGCCTCGCTAAGCAGAGTACTGTCGCCGAGTACGTTGACCTCGACATTTATACCGAGGGTAGTCTCCCACAGATTCTGCCAGTACTCCTGTTGCTGACGTCTGATGGCAGTGTCTCCCGTACAGATGTAGGTGATCGTGACCTCTGAAAGCTCTCGCGTATCGCCAAGCTCCTCCATCCCCTCCTTGAAAAGGGCCTGAAGCTTTTCGGGCGTGTCATATTCCGCGGCTAGCTCCTTTAAGGGTTCGGGCACATTGTCTCGGAAATTGACCTCCTCGACCGTTACGCCAAAAGGTACGAAACCGTAGGCGGGGTTGTTACGTCCGAATATGACTTCGGTGAACTCCTCTCGGTTCGCAGCCAATGACAGAGCCAGACGCACCTTCTGACTCTCCATGAGTCCTGAACTAGAGTTGCCCCGACGGTTAAAGTAGAAATAGGTGACATTTGGAAGATAAGCCTCCAGATAAGTATAGTCTCCGTCTTCCGCTCCGTCACGATAAGCCTGAACATAGTCTCCCGTGGGAGCCAGCACGGCCAGCTCTCCGTTTCTGAACATAGTGCTCTGTGTAGAAGCCTCGCCGATATTTATAAAGGTGATCTGGGTAAGCGTCACATTGTCCGCATCCCAATAGCTCTCGTTCTTTGTGAGCACCATGCTGTTGCTGAGGGAATAATCGGATACCACGAAAGGCCCGCACCAAACGTGCGTGGCAAAGTCGCTGTCATACATATCTCCGGCGGCCTCGATCACGTCCAGACGGACAGGATACATCCATACACAGCTGGCCTTTGAGAGGAACTGCGGCGACGCCTTCTTAAGCGTGACTTCCAGAGTCGTCTCATCTACCGCACGCACACCCAAAGCTTCCATGGCCGCGTCGATCTCCTCGTCGCTCGCCGTGGAGATGTCCATACTGTAAAGCTCCTCACCGCCGACTATATCATCCACGAAGGACGCGAAGTCACAGCCGTTGCGGGGATCTGCCAAACGACGGAAAGAATCTACAAAATGCTGCGCCGTGACCTGTACGCCGTCGCTCCAATAGTATTCTCTCAGATGGAAGGTCCAAGTCATCCCGTCCTCGGAAGTCTCCCAACTCTCGGCTCCGGCAGGCTCATAGATCTGAGAGCCGTTCTCATCCATACCGGCCCTTACGAGGCCCTCGAGTACATGAGATTGGATCTGGATCTCCTCGGCCGCATAGTTCTTGTTGTTGTCAAAGGAATGAAAATTCTCCGCGGCCCAGTGTACTTGTATAGTCTGATCCTCGGCGAGCCTTTCTTCCCCACTCTCTTCCGTGCCGCTGTTTTCCACGCTCTCGGCATCGGAGCCACCTCCGCAGCCTGACAATGCTCCCATGAGCATAACGGCTGCCGCAAAAATCACAAGCGTTCGTTTTTTCATACTCTTCCTCCATTAACAAGTTGATATAAAGCTCCTATATCAATAAACTACTTTACATTATATGATCTCATAACGTAAGAGCTTTTTACTATTTTCGGAGTTTTATCGCCGACCCAGCCAATCTTTCGCTGCGGTAAGCAGCTTATCTATATCTTCTCGGTCGGTAAACGGAGCCACAGATACCCTCGCGTATCCGGGCTTTCCCGCGCTGATATACACTCCCCGCTTTGCCAAATATCCCGTAAATGCCGTTTCCTGCTCCACCGAGACCAAAAAGCTCGCGCAACGCTCCTCCTTACAAAACGGCGTCGCCATTCGGTACCCCAGATCCTCAAGCCCTCTGTATGCCTCCTCAAAGCAGGCCGAGACGTGCTCCGTTATCTCGTCCTTTCCTATCTTTCGGAAAAGTTCCATAGCTTCCCCCAGGACGTAGATACTTGAGAAAGGTATCGTACCGGCTTCCAATTTCCTCGCGTCCAATGGATCTAAGCACTGTATAGCGGCATTCTCCCGGTCTACCGTCATAGCCGCGTTATAGCAGGCAAATATGGGAGCTACTTTTGGCAACATCGCATCGCTCAAATATAAAAAGCCCATGCCTTCCTTGCCGAGCATGCCTTTGTAGGGCGAGCCCGCCAGCGCGTCTACTCCCAGGTCCCGCACGTCCACATCTATGAGTCCCAAGGCCTGTATGGCGTCTGTCACTACTAAGACGCCCCTTTCATGACATTCTTTTACCAGCTTTTTAAGGTCTATGCGATAGCCGCTGCTTGACTGCACATAGCTTACGACCACCACCCGTGTATGCTCGTCCACCGCGGCAAGGAGCTCTTCCGCCGTGACCCACAGCCCATTGGCCCCGTCTACTATCTTACATTCGGCACCCTGCCTTTTTGCCTGTAAGCAGGGCATGAGCACCGAGACGTGTTCTATCCGTCCCACTACTATATTGTCCCCGGGCCGGTAGTCAAGTCCCATGACCGCCATGCTCACCGCTTGGCAGGTATTGGCCGTAAAAGCGATATTTTTAGGGCTGCCCGCGCCCAAAAACTCCGCCAGCTTCCGCCTTGTATCCGCTATCTCATCTACTACGCGGCCCTTTCCTCCTCCGCCTAGCTTCGGCATATCCGGGGAGAGGTCGGCCTTATCCCTAAAGAACCGTTGTATCGCCTCTTCCATATACCGCGCGCCGCAGTTTTCATACGCGATGTCGAAAAAGGCCGAACTTTCGGTGACCGGAAATTGACTTCGGAGTTCTGTCAACCATGTCCTTTCCATATCTTCCCCATCCTTTCTCTGATATACTTATCTGACGATCCCGCCGGTGCGGACGATCTCCAAGCCCGCGGCCTCCCACGCGTCCAATATCTTATTAAAGCCGATGGAGTCGCTGCCCATATGTCCGGCAATGATGACATTGCCCTTATTCTGCTCCTCGATCGCCTTGATATCATCCTCCGGCATATGCATCATCACCAAGGTGCCAACACCGTGATCGAAGAAAGTCCTATAGACGCCGGCTCCGCCGCCGGTCACGCCCGCGAACATTACGCATATGCGGCCCGCGTAGCTGGTAGGCTCTCCTACTCTGATAGCCGGCTCCTGCAAGGCGTTTCGGATCTCCGGAAATTCATTGAGAGCGTCCACCACGTCCTGAAGCGTCACGAAAGAATCCGAATCATTCAGTTTATCCATCCGTTCCTGAACGATGGTCTGCCCTATAAGATCCGCCGGTGTATGCAGCCCGATATACGGCATTCCGATCAGCTTGGCAAACTCCGCCTGACGATTCAGATTCTTGGAGTGCATACGCTGACTTTCCTGTTTGGCCCGTTTCTCGATAGCCTTCTGCGCCACGTTGATGGGCACTCCAAACTCATACATACGAGTCATCTGATCCTTCAACATCTGATCGCCTATATGAGTGGCCTTGCCCATGATGCCGTGGTGCTCGGCAATGCAGTCAAAGCCCAGATCTTGGCCGCGAGCATCACCGCGTCCGTCATGTCTATGCCTGCAAGAACTCTGTGGACATCCGAGCCCTCACAGCCGATCTCCGTATCTACAGTGTCCTCCCGAAGCCCCGCAAGACACAGGGCAATATCTACCATTTCCCTTGTATCCATT
>CAZQFD010000018.1:9256-11756 GCA_964592535.1 uncultured Lachnospiraceae bacterium
GGCAATTTGGCACAATAAAGCCGGTAAAAATCCTCGCGGGAAAGCTGTTCCAACCAGCTACGGGACGGACAAAGAGCGCGACCCGTCTCCTGTCTACTATGCAGTTTCGTGAATGAGGGGTAAACGATCAGATCTCCGTTTGCTGCGTAAAAATCGCAAAGCCCACAGGAGAGGATGCCTTCCGCTACCCGACGGACCGCCTGCTCCGGCGCAGAGGTGCAGGCACAGAGATAGGAGGGGATCAGTATCGGTCCCTCCTGGGGGATGCGAAGAAAGGTTTCCCGGCCGTCTTCCCGAAGAGCATAAAGGGAAGGGACCAAGGCGGTGCGGGCCTGTCCCTGGCGTACTGCCTGAAATGCTCCAATAGGCATGTCGGTCACCAGGCTCTCCTCCAGAAGCCTGGCGGAAGCTTCCCAGCCCCACCGCTCTCCCACAGCCTTGACCACTGTTTTTACTGCGGAATTATTGATACCTCCGAAAGCCAGTCCGTGCCAGTCCGGAAGAGCCGTTTTGTCACAGACCTCCGGTTCCCGAGTGTAATACACCAGCGGAATAGACACAAAGGGCAGAAGATATCGCCCCCGCTGTACTGCCCTTAACATGGGACTCTGTCGCAAAGGCACCCAGTCCGCCGCCGGATAGAGCTCCGTCTGAAATTTGGAGAAGATCAGAGAGTCTTCAAACACCTCCAGATCGGCGGAGACGATGATATCCGGAAGGATGGCGTCCGTCCGGGCCAGGTATTCGGACATATGCTCCGGATAGCCCAGGCCGAAATAACGCACCTCCAGTTGGATGCCGTCCTCCAATAGCCGCTGTGTCAGTCCTTCCAGAAATACCTTTTCTTGACGATGAAGAACACAGATGTGATTCCAATAAAGTAAAATAGAAGTCATGCCAAGCTGTCTCCTTTCCTCAGTTGAGTCTGATAGTATCGCTGTTCCCGATAGGCCCTGCCCAGCTCTTCATAGAGCGTGGCCTCCCCGGCAGTACGTTCCACCACAGCGGCCACAGCACCTCCGGACAGAACGATACGCCGCCGGGCCATCAGGGCAGTGTGAGGATCATGGGTGACCACCAGTACCAGCTTATCTTTTTTTTGAAGCAGACTCAGAGCCCGCTCCTTGTCAATGCCTGCATTTTCGATCTCATCAATGAGAACAATGGGGCTGTCGCAGATCAGAGCGATGTCTGCGATCATCAATGCCCGGGACTGACCGCCGCTGAGCTGATTCAATCCCTGCCGGAGGGCCACAGGCTCCGGGGTGATCTCATTGGTAAGCGCCAAAACTTCCGTCGGATCCACTTCTCGGCCCCTGCATCGGCTATGAAGCTGAAGAAACTCCTCCACGCTGGTATCCAGAACAAAACGCATGTTCTGTCCCAGATGAGCCACCAGTTGAGCAGACACACTTTGCCGTTCCTCCGAGGGGATCGGTGCTCCGTCCAGCAGGATCTGACGTCCCGTTACCGAGTCCTTGCAGGCCAGTTGCTCAATATCCTTGATAAACCGAGATTTTCCGGAGCCGGTGTTCCCTACGATGGTGCAAAGCTCCCCACGCTTCAGAGATATGGCATCGAAGGACTCCGGATAGCCGTCTTTTCCACGGCCAGGCAAAATGGTCACCGTTTGCATACCGACGCCTCCTCAAAGGAGATCTTGCCAACCACCCCCTGTTGGAAAGCGCTTCCGACCCGCTGCTCTCCCACGCAGTAGGAGCAGACGCCGCTGGGCATGGTGTGACGGAGCGTGTCTTCCTCAAAGCCGTTGCAAGCCGGTCGGGACATCAGCCACTGGGCCAGCAGATCCGTGCCGTAACCGGCCAACCCGTCCACCGGAAACACAGCCGCTGACGGATTGAGCAAACGGATCTGCCAGGAAATGATCTCCAGTTCTGCCTGGGACACCATATCGATCTTCGTAAGCACTACAAAATCTGCCTGAGTAAGCATGGGCCCCAGTTGTCCCGGCGCTTTGCAGCTGGCAGTGCAATCCAGCACACAGCCGGCCGCCATAAGTTTTGTGGCCGGAGAACAGCGGTGACACAATCCCGCTGTCTCGATGATCAGCGCATCCCGTCCCTGACGATCCGCCCAGCTCCATAGCTCCGGGAGATTAGACACCAGAAAATGATCCGGGCAAATATCTTCGCTCAGGCCTGTAACGCAGGGAAGCCCCAGTCCCTGAAAGACCTTTGCATCCCCGGTCTTCAGGCAGTCGATCTTACATACACAGAGCTCCATACCGCCGCGTACCAGCAATGGGAGCAGGCTTTTTAAAACGGAAGTCTTTCCCACGGCAGAGGCGCCTGAGAAAAGGATTACTTGACGTGGCATTGGGATCCTCCATTCTTTGAAACGATTTCGGTTAGCGTCAGCTTACCACGAAGGATGAGGATCTGTCAGTATCAATTGAGACTGTCGGAAAAACTTTTTGTAGGTTTGTCAAACATATGTTACACCCAACTTAATAAATCTTTTGATCGTGGATCATCTTAAC
>CAZQFD010000019.1:0-11636 GCA_964592535.1 uncultured Lachnospiraceae bacterium
TAAAAAGACCGCTCTGAAAGCATGATCTTGGCAATATTATAACAATTCTGAATTATGAATACAAGAAAGTATAAGAAAAAGTACACACACGGGGCCCTGAAAAAGGGTTCGTATGTGTACTTTTTTAACAACATCTACTATCTCAGGGGTCGGGAGGAGCATCCGAGATGATCCCGGGGCCCGACTGAGATGTCTCCACGGTAGGCTTATCGCCGTTCGAGATCCCTACCACCCCGAGGCTACTGCTCACATCGAGATCCTCGTCTCCGTCGTCATCAGTCGCGCCGGGGCCTCCATACAAGCCCTCTATAGGCTCGGAAAGCGTCTCATCGGAATCTACGGTCTCGAGATCCTCGTCCTCACTTTCGTCCTCGCCTTCTTCATCGCTCTCGCTCTCCTCTTCTGTCTCCTCTTCCTCAAGATAATACTCTATATATCCCGAATAATAGGTGTTGTGGTCGAGCGTGCGTTCTACCTCTACGCCGTCTTTCTTCACGACGAGATAGGTCTCCCACTGAGAACCCATGGTGCCGGTAGTAGGCTCCTGGTCGCTGTCCGGCTCTATGAGTTTCCTCACTATCTCTATATCCTTGATTTTTTCGGACTCGAGCTCATAAGTATAGCCGTCCTTAAGTACGGGCCTTCCGTAGATGGATACGGTCACCGTCCTGTCGCTGTAGGACGCGAAGATACCTATGGCGTAGCTCTCGCTGTTGGAATATTCGGTGTTCGCGGGAAGGTTCGCGAAACAGTAGTCGGGGCCTCCCCAGCTTATCGTAGCGTCAAAGCCCGCAGTGACATAGGTCGGCCTGAAGGTATGGGACTGACGCCTCGTGGTCTTAAGTCCCGCCCTTAGTACCGCGTTGTAAAGAGTGCTGGACACCTGACATACGCCGCCGCCTACTTCTTGAACGACTTCTCCGTTGTTATAAGCGGCAGCTTCTCCGTAACCCTTGTCCACGGTACGCTCTCCCACCGTATCGTTGAAGGAAAATTCCTCTCCGGGATAGACTATAGTGCCGTTTAAGGCCTCACAGGCGATCTGGATATTTTTATTCCTTACGCTGTTATCCGTAGTCGTGGTCGTATAGGTGCTTATGATCTGGTAGCTTTCAAGATCCGTCGCCGACTCCGCGGAGATGGTCTCTCCTACGACTTCTACCTCCTCGTCATAGGCCTTTTCGGTGATGGCCTCCAGAAGCCTTTCAAGGAGCGTGTCCTCATCGACTCTGAAGCCGTTCTCGGCCCCCTCCATGACGAAGGTGTTCGACTCCTCGTCAAAGGAACCTATGCTGGCACCCTTTGCCGCCTTATACCACATCGTAGAGCACAGCGCCACCACATCCGAGAGTGAGCTGTTCGCAGACTCCCCAAAGCTCAGGAGATATATCGTAGGTTCAGAGGTCTCGGTCTCTTCGGCTTCCGTCTCCTCAGCTTCAGAGCTTTCGGAAGGCTCGTTTGCCGCTATCTCCGTAAGGAGCTCATCAAGAGCCTCCGATATGAGATCTGGCACTTCTATGCTGTCCTCGACTGTGATGACAGAGGTAGTACCGTCCTCATCCTCTTCTTCTCCTCCATCGCTCTGCGGACTGGAATCGGGATTTTCTGGATCGCCCATCGTAGCCGCTTCGGTAGTCTGATCTGGGTCTACCGTAGGGGTCACGGTCTCACCTACGGACGCGTCATCATTTACTACACGCAGGGCCCATGTATATAATCCCTGTATCTCGGAACGTATCTCGGCAGGAGTCTTTCCGTATATCGAGATCACGCCCTCCGAAAAAGTATAACTCTCTTCGTCCGAACTTAGATAAGCAGAAGTCCCGCTGTCCCCTATGTCGAGCACTCCCCTTAGGTCGATGGCAGCGTCTTGGATGAACGCTTCCGCCGAGAGAGCGGTCTCGCTCCCCGTGCTCTCCCCTTCACCGCCTCCGACAAAGCGAAAGACAAGTACGATGATGAGCACGATCGCTATCAGGCCCGAAACGCCTATCAGGATGAGGCGTTTTCTATCGTCATCCCTTCGTTTTCGCTTGGAACGGTTCCTTGTGTTAGAACCCCTTTGGGAAGCATAATTGGTCCCGCTCAGTAAAGAGTTTTCGGAGCTTTGGCTGTGCGAGCTCCGCCTTACCGTGGCGGAGCCCCTTCGAGATGTCCTGCGGTCGTCTGTACTCATCTATTTATGATACTCCTTAAGGTCAAACAGGCTTTGGATCCACTGTAGCAGTGGATGATCTATCAATGACCGATCAAATCTTTGTATGTTTGATCATGTATTTACGCTGTCGAAACATTATTATAACAGTGTTCCTTCGGAAACGCAACGCGCTTATTTAGGTCTTTTGATCTTTGTAGGCGGACTTCGCCCGTACATAGTCTCTCAGTAAGGCATAGGCCACCGAGAACATGGGGATAAAAAAGAGCATACCGGCCACTCCGAAGAAAGAGCCTCCCAGCGTTACCGCCAGCAGCACCCACATACCGGGAAGCTCTATCTTAGAGCCTACCACATGGGGGTAGATGAGGTTCCCCTCTATCTGCTGTATGACTAGGAACAATATGACGAAGCCGAGCGCCGTGACAGGGGACTGCATGAGCATCATGAACGCTCCTACTATACAGCCCACGATCGTGCCGAATATCGGGATCAGCGCGGTCACGGCTATCAACACACCTATAAGGGCTGCATACGGCATCCCGAAGATCGTAAGAGCCACGAAGAACATCGCCCCCAGTATGCAGGCCTCGAGGCATTGCCCGGTGACGAAGGCCGAAAAGCGGTCCGACATGAGCCTAAGCACGAAGAGGCAGGTATCATAACGCGGCTTCGAAAGGAGCGCTCGAAGGAGGGTCTTAAATTGCCTTCCCAGCCGTTCTTTCCCGAAGAGTATATATATAGCGAAGATGAAACCTATCACTCCGTTCGTGACGCCTGAGGCGATACCGGCGATCGCCGTCACTGTGCCCGGTAAGATCGCTGCTATCCCGTTCCGAAGCCATGTATAAACGCTCGAGGTCAGAGATCCCCAGTCGATATTTATATCATTGAGATCGATATTGCTGAGCGTAGCAGAAATATCGGGATGCTCAGCTATGAAGCTTTCTATGCCTGTCAAAAGTCCGCTGAAAAAGAGCGGGATCCTCTTTTGCAAGATCAGGATCGACTCTCCGAGCTGCGGTATGACCATCACGAATACAAAGGCGATGACGATCAAAAACAAGAGCAGGGTAAGAAGGAAGCTTATCGCCCTCCTTATCCCCTTCTTTTTTATGAAGCAGAGCCGCTTTTCAATGAAGCTCATGGGTATATTGGCGACGAAAGCCGCGCAGGCGCCGACGATGAACGGCATAAGTATGCCCACGAAAATGAATAATGCCGAAGCTACCGTCCGCCAGTTCACACCGATGATGACGGCGATCACGGTAAATATTATCAAGCCCTTTATCTTTTTAACTGTATCGTCAGATAGATTCATGCTCTTTGTATCCGGCGTTTTTGCCTTATTTTATGACGAGGTTCACTATCTTTTCGGGAACGTAGATCTCTTTTATCATGTTCCCGCTGTACTTGCCTTCGAGTTTTTCCTTAGCGAGGCTCAACACCTCCTCCTTAGAGGCTCCTCTTTCTATCTCGAGCACGAACTTGAGCTTTCCGTTCACCTGAACGGGCACCTTCAGCACGTCCTCCTTTATGAGCTCCTCATCGTAAACGGGCCAGCCCGCTTTAAAGACGGTCTCGGTGTCGCCCAGATCGTGCCATACTTCCTCGGCCATATGAGGCGCGAACGGAGCCAGCAGTATCGCGAAGGTCCTAAGCGTCTCTTTATCTACGCCGCCCGTCTCTTTCGCGATGTCGATGAGCTTGTTATTGTGCTCCATGAATCCGGAAACTACCGTATTCAGGCTGAAGGCATCGAAACGTGTCTCTATGTCTTTTATGAGCTTGTTGCGCTCTACGATCATCTCTTTAGTAGGCTCTATGTCCTTATCTTTAGAGTCCATGACAAGCTTGTAGAACCTGTTCAGAAAACGGTATACTCCGTCCATACCGCGGTCGTCCCAGTCGGCATCGGCCTCAGGAGGCCCCATGAAGAGCTCATAGAGACGCAGAGCATCGCAGCCGTAATCTCTCACCATATCGTCGGGGGAGACTACATTGCCCTTAGACTTAGACATCTTGGCGCCGTCCTTCGTTATCATGCCTTGGTTAAAGAGCTTTATGAATGGCTCGTCAAAGTCGATGACGCCTATATCATAGAGGAACTTCGTCCAGAACCTCGAATAAAGCAGGTGAAGCACGGCGTGCTCTACTCCGCCGATATACATATCGACAGGGAGATATTTATCCGCCTTTTCACGGCTCACCAGCTCTTTGTCGTTCTTGTTGTCCACATATCTTAGGAAGTACCACGAAGATCCCGCCCACTGAGGCATGGTATTCGTCTCGCGCTTAGCGTCGGCCCCGCACTTCGGGCACTTGCAGCTCACCCATGAATCTATGGCCGCAAGCGGCGATTCTCCGGTGCCCGTAGGCTCGTAGTTTTCGACCTCGGGGAGCCTTAGCGGAAGCTCCTCCACGGGGACGGCCACGTTTTTGCAGTTAGGACAATGTATGATGGGGATCGGCTCTCCCCAGTACCTCTGCCTTGAGAATACCCAGTCCCTTATCTTAAAGTTCACGGTCTTTTTGCCGATACCCATCTCCTCGATGATATGGGGAGCTTCTTTCTTGAGCTCCTCGGACTTTCGGCCGTTCCAATCTCCGGAATTTATGACTATGCCCTTTGCCTCGGTATAGGCTCTTTCGGAGACGTCTACCTCATTTCCGTCTGGTGATATGACGGGTATGATGGGGAGGCCGAACTTCTTAGCGAACTCATAGTCTCTGTCATCGTGAGCAGGCACGCACATGATCGCGCCGGTGCCGTGATCCATGAGCACATAATCGGATACCCATACGGGTATCTTTTCCCCATTAAGGGGATTGATCGCGTAGGAACCCGTGAATACGCCCGTCTTGTCCTTATCCTGCATACGGTTGACATTGGACTTCATGGAAGCGTCAAAGATATACTTTTCCACTTCTTCACGCTGGCCTTGAGTAGCAAGCTTTTTCGAGAGCGGGTGCTCGGGAGCCAGCACCATGAACGTAGCCCCGTAGAGGGTATCGGGCCTCGTCGTATATACGGTCATAGCGGTCTCGCCGTCCTCGGTGGGCCTTTCCAGCTTGAAATCCACCTCGGCTCCGTAGGACTTACCGATCCACTCGGTCTGCATCTTCTTGACCTTTTCGGGCCAGTCCAATTTATCGAGATCCTTCAGCAATCTGTCAGCGTAAGCCGTGATCTTTAACATCCACTGCCTTAAGTTCTTTTTCGTGACGGGAGATCCGCAGCGCTCGCAGCAGCCGTTTACGACCTCCTCGTTCGCGAGACCCGTCTTACAGGAAGGGCACCAGTTGATGGGGAATTCCTTTTCGTAGGCGAGGCCGTGCTCAAACAGCTTTACGAATATCCACTGTGTCCATTTATAAAAGTCGGGGGCGGTGGTATTCACCTCCATATCCCAGTCATAGAGGGCGTTGATCTGCTGTATCTGAGCCTTTATGTTCTTGACATTCTCGGCTGTAGAGACAGCGGGATGGATATGATGGCTGATAGCGTAGTTTTCCGCGGGTAGGCCGAAAGCGTCCCAGCCCATGGGGTGGATGACATACTTGCCCTTTATGAGCTGATAACGTGACCAAGCGTCCGAAATGACATAGCCTCTCCAGTGTCCGACATGGAGCCCGCTTCCCGAAGGATAGGGGAACATATCCAGACAATAGTATTTTTCTTTCTTTCCGTCGTCGACATTTACGGGGTCCTGAGCCCAGAACTTCTGCCATTTCCTTTCGATAGCCTGATGATCGTATATAGCCATATCCGCCCTCCTAAGATCAAATGATAACTATTGAATAGAAATATAAAACATTATGGGGCGGCTGTCAATCGATCCGCCCGCCTTGTTTTAAAGCAAATTTTAAAGACCTGTGAAATTTATTTCTGCACAGGGATCTATTTTTTGATCCAGCTATGTTTTCAAGCTTAAAATGCCTTTCCGTATCCGAAGGCTCCGTCCTTCATACAGGTCTTTGCCGCAAAAGAAGCGCCTTCTTTCATGGCCTCATCGATATCAAGGCCCCTGAGCCTCGCGATCATAAAGGCCGTCGCGAAGGAATCTCCGGCGCCCAGGGTGTCTACGGCGTCTACTTTCTTAGGAGGCTCACTGTGATACCTCTCTCCGTCATAGGCTATGGATCCCTTAGATCCTCTCGTGGCTATGACTATCTCACAGCCCTTCGCCTGATAGCGTTTCAGGACCTCCTTTATCTCGTCCTCGTGAAGGTCTCCGCAGGACATGAATATGAGATCCGCGTAAGGGGCCACATCGTTAAGATAATGATCTTCTTTCCACCTTCCGGAGACGTCATAAGAGAGCTTGGGGCCGATCTCTTTGAGCTTCGAAAGAAGGTGATCTGTGTGACCGTTATTACTTAGGTGCATGAGTCTAAAGCCTTTTAGGTACTCTATATCCTCATCGCTAAGCTCCAAGGGGTGCTCGTTTACGATACCGCCCCTGTTGCTTCGTATAAAGCGGCGGTCCCCGTCTATGAGCTCTACCTCGGCATATCCGTTTTCGCCTTCATAACATCTGCATCTATCATGCTCCACTGACAGCTCATCAAGGGTCTTTAGGATATGGGTAGCGACGTCGTCACCCCCGAATACACCGAGATATGCCGATGAGGCTCCCAGCATACCCGCGTATACCGAGAAATTGAGCGCCTGCCCTCCCGGGTACATCACCCTCCTAGGATAATATTTATCGCATACGTTATCGCCTATACCGATAACTTTGATCCTTTTACTGTATTTAGCTTCCATATATTCAGATAGGACTCCCTCGGGCATGAGCCTTTGGGAGCCGTCATCATATGACATCGTACTTTTTCGGGGCCTTGATCCCCGCGGGAGCTGGATAGTTTATCCCCTATAAAGTCGATGCCTTTATCTCATGTTTTTTTAATACTCTACCTTCCACATATAGCGTCTCATATCCATATCATGACCTCTGATCTCGGCCATTTGAGATACGTAAAAGCGCTCTAGCGGGATGAGGCATACGGGGTTAAAGAACTCCGCCACTTCGGGAGCTATCCTTCCCTTATTTATCTCCTTAAAATCTATGACTATATAGTTTTCGGCATAGGTCTTAAGGAACTTGAGTGCTCTCTCATCAAGCGCTCTCGTGCGTCCTTCATTCATGATGAGCACCATGGGGAGCTTCTTATCCGTAGTCTCAAAGGGGCCGTGGAAATATTCGCCTGTGTGCATACATACAGCATGCTTCCACTGCATCTCCATGAAGTGGCAGCTGCACATGGAATAGGCTACGCCGTAGTTGGAACCGGAGGCCAATACATAGAATACAGGCTCGTCTTTTTCTTTCTCTGCCCAAGCCTTGGCCCTCTGTAGATGTTCTTCTTTGGCTTCCTCGACGATCTCATTGATATGGCTGTAGGCGTCCATAGCCTTGTCATACTTATCCCAGCCCTCTATCTGATGAAGCAGCTCAAAGCCTATCCTGAGAGACTCCGCCTGATTCGACCTACTGTAGTCCTGTACGCCTCCGTTAGAATAGGTGACTACATACTGTCCGACCTTCGCCATACCGGTCTCCATGTTGCCGGTCATGGCTATAGTCACGGCGCCCCTGGCGTTTGCGGTCTTTACGGCCTCCACGGTCTCAGGAGTGGCCTTGAGGGAGCAGATGATAGCTATGCATCTCTCATCCAATCCCATAGGAGTTGCGTGTACGAACTCGTTGCTGGTGTAAGTGGTGGCGCCAAAGGTCTTAGCCTCAGACTGAAGCAGATAGAGCCCGGGGAAGATAGCTGCCTTAGAGCCACCGCAAGCCACGAAATAGACGTGCCTAAGGCCGCCCTTTTCGTTCAGCTTTCCGAGTATCTCAGAGATCATCTCTTTTATCTCCATTGAATCTTATACATCCTTTCCGTGTTTTCTCGAGAAGAGATAGTAGGCCGGGCTACGGTTGGCACAATCCTCAGCAAGCACTTTTTTATCGCAGTATAGGAGCGGCGCGCGGCTGTCGTCTACTTTGCTCGCGCAGCCTTCCTGATCGAATTTGCCTGTCTTATAAGTGGGATCCAAGATCCAGACGCCGTCATCCTCAGCGGATATGACGGTGATATAATGTCCGCCCTTGGTAAAGACACCTTTATAGCCTTCCCTGTCTCCACCGGAGTTAGCTATGGCCATGCCTCCGTTCCTAAGATGTGCGATACACTCCTCTATGTCATCGGTCTCGCTGTATATAAGACCGTACATATCCGCTACTACCGGGCCCAGTATGCGAAGATCCGTGCCCGGGCTTCGGTTGGCTCCATGATCGTATGAGAGCTGCAAAGCTTCTTCGAGCGTCAGATGTCCCATAGTCATGTTTTCGACTATCATCGAAAGACAGCAGGGGCCGCAGCCCGCGGAGGCCACATTGTTATGCCCCTCAGGAGCGCCTCCCTTATCGAGAGCGTGATCGTAGCGCATATCGGGATAGTCTAATTGATTGAGATAAAACATATATAGTTCCTCTTACATAAGTCCAGCGGGGCTTTATGTCATTCATACAGGAAGCAGGCCACCTGTCTTTCTTTTCCATCCTCTTGCTTCTTTATAAGTTCGGGACACTCCGACCTGCACCGGTCCGAGGCATGCGGACAGCGTGTGCTGAACAGACAGCCTTTGGGCGGATCCAAAGGACTCGGCACCTCTCCTTCCAGTATTATCTCCTGTTTTTCGTGATGTATGTCCGGTACCGGTATGGCTGACAGAAGAGCCTTGGTATACGGGTGCAGGGGCTCCTTAAAGAGGCTCTCCTTATCCGCGTATTCCATGATCTTTCCGAGATACATGACCGCTATCTTATCGCAGAGATATTCTACCACGCTTAGATCGTGAGATATGAAGATATAGGTCAAGCCTCTCTGAGCCTGCAGATCCTTAAGCAGATTCAGTACCTGCGAGCGCACCGATACATCGAGCGCCGAGACAGGCTCATCGCAGACCACAAGATCCGGGTCGTTTATGAGCGCTCTCGCGATGACCACACGCTGACGCTGGCCTCCGCTCATCTCATGCGGATATTTGGTCAGATATTTCTCGTCAAGGCCTACCTCGTTCAATATACCGATCATCTTCTCGGTCTCTTGCTCTTTTGTAAGGCTTTTATCCATATCGAGAGCGGTCATGAGCGAACCCATGACGGTCTTTTTGGGATTCAGAGAGCCGTAAGGGTCCTGAAAGATGATCTGTATCCTCTTTCGGTAGGGCCTCATAGTCTTTTCGCTCAGCTTAGCTATGTCTTCGCCGTCAAAGATCACCTCTCCCTCGGTGACGTCATGCAGCCTTACGATACATTTTCCGAGAGTGGATTTTCCACAGCCGGACTCGCCGACTAGGCCGACTATATCACCTTTATCTATGTTGAGGTCGATCTGATCTACGGCCTTTACATAGATCATATTGCCGTCCTTTCCTTTTTTCACCGGAAAGAACTTCCTGACCTTATTAAGCTCCAGTAAATGCTCACTCATAAGTATCGACCTCCTTTTCGGATCCTTCTATATCCTTGAAGGCCCTGTAGCAGCGTACCATATGTCCGTCCTTTTCTATAAGACCGGGATCGGCCTTTCTGCATTCTTCGGTGACATAGGGACACCTCGTACAGAAACGGCAGCCCTCCGGCATCTCTCCGAGCGACGGCACTGTGCCCTCTATGGTAAAAAGGCGTTCATTGCTGCCGCTTCCGAGCCTCGGGATAGAACTAAGCAACCCGATAGTATAGGGATGGGTCGGACGATCGAATATATCCTCCGCTGTGCCGTATTCCACGGACTTTCCGGCATACATGACCATGACCTCATCGGCCATTTCGGCCACTATACCCATGTCATGAGTGATCAGTATGACAGCCGTATCCAATTCCTTCGTAAGATCTTTGATTATGCGGAGTATCTGCGCCTGTATGGTGACGTCGAGAGCCGTCGTCGGCTCATCGGCTATCAGGAGCTTGGGGTAGCAGATGAGGGCCATAGCTATCATGACACGCTGACACATACCGCCTGAGAGCTGGTGCGGATATTCTTTTATCCTTTGCTCCGGCGAAGGTATACCGACCCTTGCCAGCATCTCCACACATTCCTCAAGGGCTTTCTTCTTGGATATGGTCTTATCGTGAGTGCGCATGAGCTCTACCATCTGATCCCCGACTCTGTAGACAGGGTTCAGAGAGGACATGGGCTCCTGAAAGATCATGGAGATCTCATTTCCACGCAGCTCACGCATCCTTTTGTCAGAGACCTTCGTGAGGTCCTCGCCTTCAAAAAGGATCTCGCTGTTTTCGTCGATGACACTGACCGCGGGAGATACGAGCCTCATGATAGAAGTGGCCGTAACGGTCTTTCCGCAACCGGATTCGCCCACTATGCCTATGACCTTCCCTTTCTCGAGGGAAAATCCGACATCTTCTACCGCTGTCAGTAGCCTTTCGCCCTTATTGCCCATACGAAAGGAAACTTTCAGGTCTTTCACATCTAATATTTTGTCATTCACTCGGAAAACCCTCCAGTCAGATCCGGAATATCGCGGGAAAGGATGATCTCCTCCCCGCGACTTTCCTTTATTTCATCATATGATCCTCAAACCGTAAAGAGATCTAATAGTTTTACTAAGAATTACTCGGTCACGTACCACTCCCATACAGCCTCGTTATTCATGGAAGCCTCGAAACCGTTGTAGCCCTGCATCCTGTCAGACTGTACCGTGAAGCCGTATCCGTGGTAAAGGACTACCAGCGGCATCTCATCCCAGAGGAGCTCCTGATACTCATTCACGAGTTCTCTTCTTACATCCTCATCCAGCTCAGAAGCTATAGCGTCCTGGAGCTCGGCATAGGAGGTATCGGTGATCTGGCAATATGTAGCATTCTTGTAATCATAGTAGCCTGACATCCAGAGAGGATAGTCCATAGCGGTCGTTCCGGAGATACCGAGATCGTAGGTGCCGTCTTGAAGGCCTGCGAACATGGTAGCCGTCTCGACTGTCTGGATCTCTACGTTTATGCCTGCCTCGGCAAGGTTCTGCTGAATGACCGCAGCCATGCTCTCACGAGCAGAGGATATAGCCATGGTAAGGACCGTGCTGCTGTCCCAGCCAGCTTCCTCAAGGAGTTCTTTAGCCTTGTCTACATCTCTCTCCCAGGTTATACCGCTGTCCCACTGAGAGCCGGGGATTATGCAGGTAGCCGAAGCGAGCGCCTCGCCCTGCTGGTTCTGCTGTATGAGCAGCTCTTTATCTATAGCGTAGCTCATAGCCTGACGAACGAGCTTATCGGGCACGTTCTGGTTGTTTATAAGGAAGCAGACCACAGACGTAGGTTCTGCCGAACGTGTCACATTGAGACCCATAGCTTCCGCCGCGAGCGCGTCATCCGTAGAAGGAGAAGCGAAGAACACATCCATCTCGCCTGCCGCTACCGAGGTAACAGTGTTCGTGCTGGAAACGCCTCTCATCACGAGC
>CAZQFD010000020.1:0-11261 GCA_964592535.1 uncultured Lachnospiraceae bacterium
GGGATCTTTGAGAGCTTCGGAGCTTTGATCCTCCTTATCGCCTCGCTTTCTGCCATAGCCTCTGGAGGCTTTTCTCCCTTCATCTATTTCAATTTCTGAGGACGCTTTATGAGAAAGTCACTTCGTTCGATCGTATTTATGATACTGTTCCTGTTCATAGCTTCCACGCCCTCATTAGGTATGCTTCTCTTAGGGCCTTCGGAGCAGAGAGCAAATGAAGCCAGACCCTCCATGCCGAAGCTTTTCGACGATGGAAAGCTTAATACCTCATTTTTATCCGAGCTATCCTCCGCGGTATCGAACTCCTTCTTCCTGAGGAGCGAGCTCATCACCGCCTATGACCTCGCCCTCTCCGTCATGGGACAGTCGGCCGAGGAGGATGTGATACTAGGAAGAGACGGATGGCTCTATTACAAAGACGAGACAGCGGACTATACCGCCACTGAGCTCATGAGTGAAAGAGATATATTCTCCGCGGCCAAGGACCTTCTCCTTATGCAGGAATACTGTGAAGGGTTAGGAGCGCACTTTCTTTTCTTCATAGCTCCCAATAAGAGCTCCGTCTATCCCGAATATATGCCGACGCTGGAGTCTTCGGGGAATGTAAAGAACGCGGAAGCCCTCCATGAAAAGCTTACGGAGCTATCTGTAAATTATGTGGATCTCTTCGAGATATTCTCGGAACAAAAGGAGAAGCTTTCAGCTTCGGAAGCTCTCTATTTTAAACATGACTCGCATTGGAACTCTAAGGGAGCCGCTCTCGCGGCGGACGCTCTCCTCTCATTGCTTTCCAAAGAAAGCGACTATTTTAACGGGAGCTTCTCGGATCCGTCTTATCATGAAGGGGATCTCTTTGAGATGCTCTATCCTTCACTTACGGACGAGGAGACGGACACCCCTCCATCAGGACTTGACTTTGAACAGACATTGGGACAGAGAGCTGACAGTATCACCATAGAGACCGAGGGGAACGGCGAAGAGGATCTCCTTATGTACAGAGATTCCTTTGGGGAGCTCTTATATCCCTATATGGCCGACGCTTTTTCGCACTCCCGCTTCTCAAGGCTCTCGGCCTACGATCTCACTAAGGCGCAGGAGCTTGAGAGCGATGTCGTGATCATAGAGCTCGTGGAAAGGAATCTGAGCTGGCTGATTGAAGAATATATGATATTGCCTGCTCCCAAAAGAGAGGCGGCCGACGTATTAGAAGGCGAGATCCCTACGGAAGGCGAGGCGTGGCTCTCGATCTCGGAAAGCGGAGGCTTGGAGGGCTATACCCGGATATGCGGGAATGTGATCTCGGCCATAGACACGGATTCGCCCGTATATATAGGTACGAATGAAGATGAGCTATATGAGGCTATGCTGCTTAGGGAAAACGGTTTTACGGCCCTGCTCCCTGAAGGTATAGAAGGTGAGATCGAGATATATTGGGAAAATGAAGGAAAGCTCGTTCGTTTTTGTACGGATATTTAAAGCTAAACTATAGCTTTTATATATGATAAAATAACACATAAAGATCGGGGCCTAGAGGCTCTTCTTTTGGAGGAACATCATGAAAAGACATAAGAAAAATGTATCGCTCTCTTTAGCTATCCTGCTGCTCATAGGAGCCTTATCCGCTTGCTCATCCGAGAGCACGACGGAAGCTACGGAGACAACTACGGTGGAAGAAAGCGCGGAAGCGGCTGAGGCAGCTGAGAGCGTCGAGGAAGCTTTAGAAGACAGTGACGAAGCCGCTGACAGCCTTGATGAGGAAGAGACGATCTCCGATGAGGATGATACGGAGGCCTCGGAAAACGAGCTTTTAGAGCTTGCGATAAGCTTTGAGGGAAAGCCTCTTTCAGAGCTCATAGAGGCCATAGGCGAGCCAAATGCCTCGGATTACGCCTCCAGCTGTATAGGGAGCGGTGAGGATGGAAATCTCTACTATGACGGATTTACCGTATATACCTACAGGGAAGGGGACGATGAGGTAGTGAGCTATGTCGAATGACAAAGGCTAGAGCTTTATCACCTGTGACAGTCCCTCCTGCGGAGCGACCGATACCGAAAGCTCCTTCGCCACTCTCTCACCGAGACTTTGGCGAAGCTCCTCTTTTACGGTACTGAGCGCTAAGGCAGGCGTATTGTTCTCCTTACTGAGATGAGCTAAAAAAACGTGTTTCAGTCTCGGGCTCACTATCTCCGATATGAGCTTTCCGCTCTGATCGTTGCAAAGATGTCCGAGACGAGACATGATACGCCGTTTTAGACAGAGTGGATAATGCCCTCCCACCAGCATGGACCTGTCATGGTTCGCCTCTATGAGGGCCGCGTCCAGATAAAGGAGATGATCCCTTATATAATCGTCATAATAGCCTGTGTCGGTAGCCACGCATACAGAGACTCTTTTTCTGGCTCCCGCTTCGCCGCTCCCCGTAGCCTCGACCCTGAAACCAAGCGGCCCTCTCGCGTCGTGATAGACCCTGAAAGGGCAGATGAGCATATCGGAGAGCTCCAGTTCTTGATCGGGCGACACGCTGTTTAAAAGAGAGGATCCTCCGAATCTGAAATATTCATCCTCTCCCTCTTCTATGAGATAGCTTATGGTCCCCTCTGAGGCGTATACGGGTATATGATAGCTTGCCATGAGGCGTTTAAGCCCCTTTATATGATCGCTGTGCTCATGTGTCAGGAAGATACAGTCTATATCATCCAACGTAAAGCCGAGCGATGAAAGGCTTTCCGCTATACGCTTTGCGCTTATCCCGCAGTCTATGAGCAGATCCAGCTCCCCTGTGTGTATGAAAGTGCAATTACCGCTGCTTCCGCTAGCCAAGCTTGCAAATATCATCTAATATCTCTGCTGCCTTTCGTTTCAGTCCTTCTACACTGCCCGAATTTGAGATCACATAGTCCGAAAGCTTTGCGTATCCCTCCTTTGAACGCTGATTTTTTATTATCTTGGAGAAATACTCGGGGCTATGCCCCCTTTCCTTTACGAGATCCTCTATCCTGAGCTCATCGTCCCGCTCCACGGCTATGATAAAGTCACAAAGCTCCAGAAAATGCTCGTCGGGAAGCGCGGTCTCCACCACGTAAAGCCCCAAGCCTTCTTTCGTCGCCTCTTTCACATAGTCCCAGACGGCGGGGTGTACTATGCTATTAGAAAGCTTGAGAAGGCTTTCATCACCGTAGATGAGCTTTGCGTAAAGCTCCTTATCAAGGCTCCCATCCTCTTTCACTATCCCCTTTGGGAACGCCTCCTTAAGCCGCTTTATCAATGCGGGGCTTTTCATAAGCTCCTTTGCGATGTCGTCGGTCCTTAGAAGCACCGCACCGTAATTTTCCGCGATAAAGGAAGCCACAGTGCTCTTTCCGGAGCCTATGCCGCCTATCGCCCCGAGTATCATCCCGGCTCCTTTTCGCGAAGTCTTGAATTCAGATAAGAGATCATCTCTGAAAGACCTTCGTCACTGAACGGAAAGTCCTTTTCTTCTATCTTTACCTTATCCGTGCGGTCGTAAGCAAAAGGGCCCTTCCACGAACTGCATCTCAGAAAACAGCCGCCGTCCCCTTCCATTTTTTTTATATGAAAGCGAAGGCCTGATTTGGATCCCGTGTACACGGACTTTTCGAGGAATGAGAGCGGGAGCAGGTCGCTTTTAACTATATCCTCGGATATATATTCGTCCTTAATGACAGTCATACCAGCTCTCTCCCACATTTATATTGCAGCTTAGCGGCACGGAAAGCTCTGCCGCCTGCTCCATGCACTCCCGTACTATCTCCTTTACCTCACAAAGCTCCGACTTTTCGGCCTCTATCAGAAGCTCATCGTGTACCTGTAATACTATGCGGGATCTGAAGGCCTTTCCAACCTGTTTTCCGTTCGCATCAAGGCCTGATAATCGCATATTGACGGAGTTCATGGCTATCTTCATCACATCGGCGGCCGTGCCCTGTATGGGCGAGTTCATAGCCGCCCTCTCGCCGAACTGTCTCCGCATGAAATTAGAGGACCTTAGCTCGGGTATGGGCCTTCGCCTGCCGAAATAGGTCTTGGCATATCCACAGCCCTTCGCCGAAACTACAGCCTTATCCAGATACTCCTTGACGCCGGGATAGGTCTCGAAATAATTATCTATATATTCCTGGGCCTCCTTCCGTCCTATGGAGAGATCCTCTCCCAAGCCGAAGGCGGAGATCCCGTAGACTATTCCGAAATTCACTGCTTTGGCGTTGCGCCTCATCTCGGGCGTGACCTCCGAAAGAGGTACTCGGAATACCTGCGAGGCCGTGAGACTGTGTATATCCTCCGCGTGCTTATAAGCAGCTATCAATTTTTCGTCATTAGAAAGCGCCGCGAGGATCCTGAGCTCTATCTGACTGTAGTCCGCGTCCAGGAATACATATCCATCCATAGGCACGAATACTTTCCTAAGCTCCTTACCCTCCTCCGTCCTCACGGGGATGTTCTGGAGATTGGGCTCTGTCGAGGAGATACGGCCCGTGGCTGTCACGGTCTGATTGAAATGCCCGTGTATCCTCCCATCCTCTGATATGTACTCGGGAAGCCCCGCCGCGTAGGTCGAATAGAGCTTTATGAGTTTTCGGTATCTCAGCACCTCTCTCACTATGGGATAGTCCGGAGCGAGCTTATTCAGTATGTCAGCCGCCGTAGAATATCCTGTCTTTGTCTTTTTCCCGCCCTTTATGCCAAGCTTTTCAAAAAGTATGACCGAAAGCTGTGAAGGAGAGTTTATATTGAAACGCTCCCCACAAAGCTCATATATATGCTCTGCTATGCTGTCGGTATCCGACCCAAGAAGCTCTGCCTGCTCGATAAGCACCTCCTTATCGGCCCTTATGCCCGTTTCTTCCATATCATTAAGGCTGTAGATAAGAGGGTGCTCAATATCCTCATAGAGCCTCAGCATATCGGTCTCTCTAAGCCTCGAAAGGGCTGGCTTTGCGGAAAGGAGAGCCATATGAGCGCAGTAGGCCGCTATCTTTTCGGCGCCTACTTTCTCCTTTTCATCACCGCAAAGCGCCTCGCCAAGCTTCTTTTTCCCAATAAGCTCCATGCGGCTCTCGACTTTTATGGAGAGCAGGTCTCTTGCGAGATCGTCATAGTCGTAGCTCTCCTTTAAAGGATCAAGCAGATAAGCCGCGATCGACATGTCGTAGATACAACTGTTTCGCCTTATCCCCTTTAGGAGCTTTAGCTCATCCTTAAGGCCCAAGGTATAGACCTTCCTCCCCTCCGAGATAAAGCGCTCTAAAAGAGTGCTCATAAGCTCCGAAAGTTCAAAGGCGCTAAGCTCCCCCTCGTCCCCCACGGTCTTTTTTCCGAAAAAGCTGTAGATCCTGTCCTTTCCGAAGGAAAGTCCCGCCGCTGCGCCGTATCCGTCCTCGTAGATATAAAGACCCGCGGTCTTTTCTAAGGCGGCGTCTCTGAATATCAAACTGGCAAAATAACGATCCTCTGAATATTTAAAGCCCTCTATATAACTCTTCGTCTCTTTTTCTTTACTGCCGATCCCTTCGGCAAAACGACCGGCCAGGCTCTTAAATTCAAGCTCCCTTATGAGCTCCAACGCTTCCTCGGTATATATGCCCTCGGCCTTCGCCTTATCTATATCAAAGTCTATGGGAGCCTCGGTATCTATGGTGGCCAGCTCCTTCGAGAGCATCGCCATGTCATAGTGCTCTTTCAGGTTCTTTTTGGCCCGTTCGGGCTTTATCTCGTCCACATGCTTGTAGGCGTTCTCAATGCTTCCATACGCCCTTATGATGGCTTCCGCCGTCTTTCTGCCTATGCCCGGCACCCCGGGTATGTTGTCGGAGGAATCGCCCATGAGCGCCTTTAAGTCGATGAACTCCTTGGGAGTCGCGCCGAATTCACGCTCTACATCCTCAGGACGATATTCAAAGACCTCTGTCCTGCCCTTAGAGGTCTTGGGGACGCTTATCTTTACAGAATCATCCGCAAGCTGCAAAAGATCTCGGTCTCCCGAGAGTATCGTGACCTTTAGGCCTTCCTTTTTACAGCGTCTTGCCAATGTGCCCAATATATCATCCGCCTCATAGCCCTCAAGGCTCAGGATGGGTATGCCCATCGCCGCAAGCAGCTTTTGTATGATGGGCACCTGTTCGGAAAGCTCATCCGGCATAGGCTTCCTCTGAGCTTTATAGAGAGGATATATCTTTGTACGTCTAAGCTTGCTCCTGCTGAGATCGAAGGCCACGCTCAGATAGTCGCATTTTTCGTCCTCTATCGTTTTCAGCATTATGTTCATGAACCCGTAGACGGCGTTCGTATGAAGGCCGCTTCCGGTCGTGAGCAGGGGGATACCATAGAAGGCTCTCGAAAGTATACTGTGCCCGTCTATCAAGAGTATCTTACCGGACATAAGCCCTCCTTTACAGAAGATTGTTTATGAAGTAAAAGCCCAATGCCAATAACGCCCAGAATATGAGCGTATCCGCTATGTATCTGAACGTGAGCGTGACTTTCTTTATGCTTATATAACTCTCGTGGCTATTAATGAGCTCCTCATAGGTCTTGGTCAGATCGTGATCCGCACTCTCGTCATCGAGCACGTTGAGCCCTTCTATGACGATATAGTTGATCTCCAGCTCTTCTCTGCACTCCGGACAGCTCCTAAGATGCAAGAGGAACTCATTGAGCCCCGCGTCGCTCTGTTCTTCGGAAAAGAACGCATTGATATTTTTTCTGAATTCGACATGATCCATTGACATTTGATGAACTTACAAAGCAGGGCCAAAAGCTCCGCGATCAAAAGCTAAGGCTCTGCATGAAGCCTGAGACATCCGCATAAGCTCCCTCGCCTCCGATGACTATCACGAATATCTTATCATCGGTAAAATCAAGCAGGACATCCGTATAGGTACCGTCCATGTCGGCGGGGTCGTAGCGCATGAGCTTCCAGATCCCGCTGGGATAGCTCTGATCCGTTATGCTGACGGGCGTGCATCCCATCTGTGTATTGAAGAGCTCTATGAACGTATCGAGTATGAGCGCCTTGATACCGTCGGAATCGAGGGCTACACCTATCTCTCCGGCGAGCTCCGAGACCGACTGATAGCTGCTGTCCTCAGCGAAGTCCGTATACATGATGACGACCATCTTGGTGAGATCCTCACTGTATATATTCAAGCTTCCGTCCTCAGCCACAGTGACCTTACCGCCTTCAAACTCGCCCGAAAGTGAAAAACTAAGACCGCCTATCTCATAGACCAAAGCTTCGCTCTCCGAGGACGCCGCGGTCTCTACTGCAGACTCAGTCTCCGTCTCAAGCTCCGCCTGTGCCGTATCCGTCCCGGTCTCTGCCGCCTCCGTTCGTACCGCGTTTGAAGCGGTCGCCACTGTCTGTGCGGCAGCGCTCTCCTGTTCCCTTAACTCGATACCGGGCCCCGAAAACTTCACCTGCACGGCACCGTCTATCGTCCATGCTCCGTATTTATTCACGGTATAGCCGTCCGGAGTGACCGTATTCGTAAGGAGATAGCCGTCATCTCCGAAATAATAGCATTCCGAGATCCCGTCCCCGTTGCCATCGAGCCACATCCACGTCTCCACTGGGTACGAGCCGTCATATTCCTTCCACCAGAAGCCTACCTGATCCTCCACCCAGACGGCAAGCGGGCTCATAGAAAGTATACAGGAAAATGACGCCGTAAGCAAAGCCATATATAAAGATCTTTTCTTCATAGTCCCTCCGTTTTATAAAAGCCTTATCAGAGGCAAAGCCCAAAGCACCTATAGATCAAAAAATAAAGCCGATACCTTGATAGTATCACGCTTTGCGGTCTATTATAACATATATTTCGGGCCGAGAAGAAAAGTGTTTTCTGTCGATCTCATTAAGGATCTGTAAAAAAAAGAAAGGACAGCCGTTTCGTATCAAAACGACTGCCCCACCCGCCATCATCTTGCACCGTCCTCTTAAGTTTTATGTCATCCTGCGCTCTCAGTCTCAGATCCTTATATTGGCGTTCTTAAAGCTTCGCTCTAGCTCTCGCCTTTGCGCCTTTTTAGCCAGATCCTCGCGCTTATCATAGAGCTTCTTGCCGCGGCAGAGCCCTACCTCCACCTTCACGCGAGACCCCTTAAAATATACCTTAAGCGGTATCAAGGTCGCGCCTTTTTCCGCGCTCTTGCCTATGAGACGGGTTATCTCCTTTTTATGGAGCAGGAGCTTTCTCGTCCTCAGAGGGTCTTTATTGAAGATATTGCCCTTTTCATAGGGGTTTATGTGCATACCATAGATAAAGAGCTCTCCCCTGTCATCTTTTATGAAGGCTTCCTTTACGGAGCAATGTCCCAGACGGAGCGATTTGACCTCCGTTCCGAAGAGCTCTATGCCGGCCTCTATGCTCTCATCTACGAAATAGTCGTGGTAGGCCTTTTTATTATTAGCTATAAGCTTGATACTGTCTTTCCCCATATCTCTTTCGGTCTTAAATATCGAACTGCCTTAGGGCAATCTAAAGTCTATCGTCCTCGCGGCCTTATCTACGGCCGATATGACTATATCGACCTTATCTCCCAGTGAATATACCCTTCCGCGCCTTTCACCTATAAGGCGAAGCTTTTTCTCATCGAAGTCATAGTGATCGTCCCTAAGGCTCGCCACATGGACCATGCCCTCGCAGGTATCGGGAAGCTCCACATAAAAGCCGTGATTCGTGACCCCGGAGATGATCCCGGAAGCTCTCTTTCCGATGAAGCGGCTCAGATATTCGCATTTTTTCAGCTTATCGCAGTTGCGCTCCAGCTCATCCGCCTTTCGTTCGGCATCGGAGCTATGTATCGCCACCTTGGGCAGGATCTCCTCATAATGTTTTTCTCTCGCTTTTTTCAGCCTGCCCTCTCTTTTTATATATTCCTTTATGATACGATGTATCTGAAGATCCGGATAACGCCTTATAGGCGAGGTGAAATGCGTATAATAGCGTTTCGCAAGCCCATAATGCCCCATACACTCGGGGCTGTAGACCGCCTTTTGCATGGTTCGGAGCGCTACCCTCTCTATAAGCGGCCCTTCGGGCGTGCCCTCGGCCTTTTTAAGGAGCCTCTGCATGGCCTTCGGATCCTTAAGACCGTTCTTGGTGCGTCTTACGGATATGCCAAGCCCCGTAACAAGGCTCCTAAGCTCCTCCGCCCTATCCTCATCCGGAGCCCCGTGACAGCGGTAAAGGAACGGAAGCCCTTTTTCATAAAAGGTACGGGCTACAGTCTCATTCGCCGCGAGCATGAGATCTTCTATGAGGCGGTTGGCGTCATTTATCTCATAGCGTTCTATGCTCTTTACTATGCCTTTTTCATCGAGCTTTATGACCGCCTCCGGAAAGTCGAAGTCTATACAGCCTTCCCTCTCTCTCCTTTTCCTTAGTATCTTAGAGAGGCGGAGCATGAGCCTTAGCATCTTTAAGAGCTCTTTATCCTTCTCAGCTCTCGCCGCGAGCTTATCTGTGAGGAGCGAGTAAACATATCTGTAGGTGAGCCGCCTTCTGCTCTTTATGACGCCCTCTACTATCTCGCTCTCTATCACAGCTCCCTTTTTATCTATCTTCATAAGGCAGCTCAGTGTAAGACGATCCACGCCCTCATTGAGGGAACATATACCGTTTGAGAGCTTTTTAGGGAGCATGGGTATCACTCTGTCGGGAAGATAGATAGAGGTACCTCTCTCCTTTGCCTCCTCATCCAGCGCAGAGCCTTCTTTTACATATTCCGCTACATCCGCTATGTGTACGGAAAGCTCATATATGCCTGCTTCCTCATCATAGCTCAATGATACCGCGTCGTCAAAGTCTTTAGAATCGTCCCCGTCTATAGTAACACAGAGACGATCTCTGAAGTCTGTCCTGCGCCTTAAGCTTCGCCCGTCTACCTTATCGGGTATCATCTTAAGCTCCTCGCGCACTTTTTCAGGAAAGCTGTAATTCACACCGCTCGACCTTACCGCCGCGGTGATGTCCACGCCCTTATCATCCTTCTTCCCCAGTATCTCTTTTATCCTGCCCTCGGGCTTTTCGCGGTGGCCTCCGTAGGTCAAAAGCTCGACTATCACCTTGTCGCCGTCTCCCGCGCCTTTTAGATCCTTTTTCGCTATATATATATCGCTCGATATATGGACATCATCGGGTACCACGAAGCCGAAGCCCGCGTTTTTATGAAAGCTTCCGATGAGCTTTGTTATGCCGTGCTCCTTTATCTCTATCACTCTGCCCTCAGCCCTGTAGGAGCCGTCCGCCGAGGCGTCCTTATCGAGATATACCTCTACGAGATCTTTATGGAAGGCTCCTTTGGTCTTGTCTGCGGGTATGAAGATATCATCTTCCAATGTCTCCGCGCTCACGAAGCCGAACCCCTTTTTATGTCGGATGAATACGCCCTCATATATCCTGCTCTTATCAAACGCTCTTTTTTCGGGTCTTATCACCTTTAGCGCATTTTTAGCTTTTGACTTGGAAGTCTTTTTGCTCTTTTTATCAGAAGCCTTTTTTCTCTTATCGAAAGCTATCTCGGGGGACCTCTTTAAGGATCTCGTGGCCTTTCCATCATCCTTTTTTTTCTTTTTCCCCTTCGGTGCGGTCTTTTTCAGCTTTTCACCGTCGTCTTTTTTTTCGCCTTTCTTCGCAGCACTCATCCTTTATTTCCGTTTGATCATTTTAAGCAAAAATAAACAGCCCTCTAAGGAGCTGCCATCATATCGACTTATCATCATACCACGACCGATCATCCCATGAGGATGTTAAGGACTATGGAAAATATCGCAAATACAAATATACCTACCTTGGTGATCCTCTCAAGATTACCGGACATCGAACGTCCCTTTATCTTGCCCCAGTAGCTGTCAGCCATACCGCCTATGGAGCCGAGCCCCTCGCTCTTGCCCTCCTGTATGAGTATGATCGCGGCAAGCGCAAAACCGATGATACAATATATGACAGATAAAACTGTAGTCATTTGTCTCTCCTCCGAATAATGCCATATAATACTATCATAGCCGGGCCTTTAAAGTCAAGTATTTGTTTTGAGTTCGGAATGTGGGGCTTGCTCCCGGAAGGATCCCTCAAACTCCTTGAGCACCGCAGCTACCCGTTCCCCTCCGTGGGGGAGCCGCACCCACAGTCGCTCAGATCTCCGCTACAGCAAGAAAGTCCTTTTGCGCACTTCCGGAGGCCTCAAGAGATCAGCGTTCAGCACTCATGCCTAACTCTTTCACCTTTTATAGAAAAACCTC
>CAZQFD010000021.1:0-11209 GCA_964592535.1 uncultured Lachnospiraceae bacterium
CACCTATAGACCCCATGCCGAATCGGGGCTTCACATAGGCGGGAAAAGCGCCGTGATAAGGCTCGCTCGAAAGGACGGTATAGGGGGCATGGAGCGAAAGCTCCTCAAGGCGTTTTGCCATGAGATATTTATCCGAGCATATAAGTGTCACGAAACTATCCGCCACACAGGGGAATATCCCTTCTTTTAGGAACTCTTCTTTATGAACGGAGAGCATCCACACGTCTACATCAAATAGCGGTACTATGATCTCTATGTCGTGCTCCTTGCAATAGTCCATAAGGAAAGGTATATAGCTCTCGTCATATATGAGAGGCGAGATCGTATATCCATCCGCCTCCTTTAGTGCAGGGGATAGGACGGCATTGCACGCAAAAACAAGAGCCTCGCCTTTCGCGGCCTCTCTGAAATAGCGCACCATATAGCTCCTTCGTCCCGCGCTGCTTAATAATATGTTCATGCCGCTATCCTACCACAGAGCTGTAAAGCGCGTCAAATAAAAGCGGCAGTCCGCCCGTATGTATAAAAAGCACAGGGCCTTCTATGCCCCTCTTTTCTATCTCCTCAAGCATACCAAAAAAGGCCTTGCCCGTATAAGTCGTATCCAAAGGGAGGCCGCAGTCATTCATCATGCGACGGCAGAGCAGGCTTATCGCCTCGTCCTTCGCACCGTAGCCCTCTCCGACATAGCTGTCGGAGACATCGACGCTCTCATCTATCTTATCCGAAAGAGCGATAAACCTGCTCTCGTCTTTTGATAGTCCGCGGACAAAAGTCTCGCTCTTCGCAGATCCGCTATCCTTTCTTCCGAAGGTGCGAAGATATGTCCGCAGATTCGAAGCTACGATCTTTTTTTGCCTTTCCTTATCCCTCGCTATGGAGATACCTATGATGGCCTCGTCCCCTTTTCGCAGCAGCTTCCCAGCTATGAGGCCGCTCTGGGTGATACCGGTGCCGGAGGCGTGAAAGATAGTCGAAAAAGAACTTCCGATAGCAGCTTCGAACGATCTTATCTCCTCATAGGCCTTCACATAGGCCTCCATGAGGATCGTCTCGTGTCCTCTCCCGCCGCTGTCTCCGTAGATATAATATGGCTTATAGTTAAGCTCCTTAAGTCTTAAAAACTCGGCTTCTACAGTCTCCTTTACGTTATCAGGCAGGCAGCGAACGACTCTTGCGCCGCTCGCCCTTACCAATATCTCATTATAGGAGGACCGCCCACTTATATCGGCGCTCCTGCCTTTGGCTTCACGAAGGCCTTCATCCTTAAGTATCACCGTACAGCTTACGCCCTTTGAGGCCGCAAGCTGTGCTACGACCCGATTTAGGTTAGAGCTCCCCGAGCCATAGCTTATCACTGCATCAAAGCCGCCCCTTTCCATATCGGAAAAGGCTTCTGCCGCGATACGCGCCTTGTTGCCGCCGAAGGAAAATGGTATCAGATCGTCCCGCTTTATATAGATCTCAGCTTTATCATGTTTCATCAAAAAATATGTGTCAGTCATGGAGCTCACGCCTCAAATACCCGAAAAGGATCCTAAAGCCGGAAAGGCGGAATATCGCGGATCCGCCTACATATATGGCTATACCTAAAAGCACCTGTATAGTAAGGCTCAAGATAAGCTTTTTATCGCCAAAGCTCCCGAAAAGGCTCGTCATGCCTTCGATACGCTGTCCTACGACCCATACCGCTATGCCCATCGCTATCGAGAGTATCAGCTCAGGCAGGACGTCTCTCCATTGCTTTAAGGGGCCGTAGCCCACGAGCTTCGCATTTGGCGCTGCGTTTATAAAACTGCATATAAGATCTGATACCGCCTTAAATATAAGCATGGCCTCGATACCGAGCGGAGCGCTAAATACCAGCACCATGATCCCGATCAGTTTTTTTATCACTTCGATCTTAAGGTAGATATCGCTCCTGCCGGAGGCATTCACGGCCTGTATGTTTGAGACGTGCATAGACCAGCAGATATAGGAGAGGCAGCTGAGAGAGAGTATCGGCGCGGACGGGATCCAAGCCTCGCCGAGCAGTAAGCTTATCATCGGCTTTGCCACGGCGCAGAGTCCCGTCATCATAGGAAAGATCAGATAGCAGGAGAGCTTTATCGTGTTCTTCAATGTGGCTCTCAATCCCTCTCGCTCGTCCTGCTGCTTCGAAAAGATCGGCAGCATGACGGACTGCATGGTCTGCCCTACAGCGTTCGCTATGATCTTAGGGAATTGATCCGCCCTGTTATAATATCCCACGGTGACGGGATCGTAGAGCTTTGAGATGACCGGAGTGTAGACATTGTTATAGAGAGTATCGATAAGTCCCGATACCAACACCTTCCAGCCATATGAGAAAAGACCGCCTATCCTCTTTTTGGAAAAGAGGAGCTTGGGCCTCCAGCCCACGAAAGCGGATAAAAGCAGCATGAGGAAGAGATACTTACAGAGCTGCTGGTATACCAGCGCCCACGCTCCTGCACCCCTAAACGCGAAAGCTATGCCTACGGCCCCGGAGATCGTGTCTGCTATCATGGTGGCCGCACATTGGGCCTTAAAATTAAGCTCCCTCGCCACGATGGCCGTCTCGACCGAGATCACCGACCCAAAAAAGAGGATGAGCGCAAGCACTCGAAGCATTGACGAGATGGCAGCGTCCTCAAAAAAGACCGCGGTGGCAGGCGCTGTCACAAAAAGCAGCCCGTAGATCAGGGCGGAGAGCAAGAGCCCTATCCAGAATACCGAACTTAGATCTTCGTCATTTATATCGCGTTTTTGTATGAGAGAGGTCTGGAAACCCGACTGTATGATGACGTTCGCCACGGAGATGAATACCAGCATGAGCGAGAGCGTCCCGTAATCCTCTGGGCCTAAGAGCCTCGCCAGTACCAATGAGATAACGAAGGTGAGGATCTGATCGCCTCCGTTTTCCGCCGCCTTCCAAAAGAGGCTCCGCGCTATCCTCTTATCCTGTTTTTCGTCCTTGCTATCATACATCCTGTAGATATGCTTTAATGCGGCCCCTTGCGGGACCGCACTTTTTGGCGATATGAGCTTTGGGCTCAGCCCGTGATCGCGGGATCCGTGGGATCGTAGGTCTGATCCTCCGGTATAGCCCATGCTATGGCAGGTCTGTCAAGCGGCCCCATCACCCAGTAGTCTTCGTATATCGTTATCTGAGTGCCCAAAGAGCAATTGTTATAGAGCCAAGCGGCATCTTCCGCCGTCAACCTCACACAGCCCTCCGAACGACGCTTTCCGTGCTCATTATAGGAGCCTGCATCGAAATGGTAGGAGTCGGGCTCGTCCAGATAAATGAGCGAATGCATAAGGAAGCCTTTGTAGAACCTGGCGCTGTATTGACAATAGATATTGTCGTGCATGAACTTCCATCTGTATTTTTCGTATGTGTTGAAGGTGCCGAGCGGCGTATCGTCTCCCACTGTCGTTAAGAATACCTTATAGGGTATGATATAGCCGTTGTCTCCATCCTTCGTATAGACGGTAAGCGTCTTCATCTCCTTGTTGAGCTTAAGGATATAGTCTCCGGTAAGTCCCATAATAGGCTCAAGATCCGTGACTACGCAACCGTTCTGGTCGAAGTAGTACTTATAACCGTCTATATAATGCCAGCCGTTTATAGCCTGACTGTCGATGAAATAGTATTTATTTCCGTATATATCATAGGCCCAGCCTGTATAGGCTTCTCCCGAGGCCGTAGAGTATTGCGCGATACCGTTATCCGCGCGGTAGGTTATCCCCTCATAGTTCGCCGCCACCATATGCTGCGCGGTATCTTCATAGAACTTGAGATCTTTCGTCCAGAGCTTCATCTGCACGGACTGGATATATTTGCCTGTGCCGATCGTACCGGCTACCTGAGCGTTATGCGCCCAATCGAGCACCGTACCGTCGTTCAATGTGACCCTGTAATATATGTCATAGAGGTTAGAGATGTAGCCCGTGGTCCTTATCTGAATGGCGGTCACTCTCGCACCGTCTCCATGGTTCTCCGTCTCCATCTCGTTCAGGGACCATTTCGTCCAGCCGTGCTCGTCCGTGTGCACTCTGTAATAGACATCTCCTATGCCGACATCTATCCTGACCCTGAGCCCGACTATACCATCCTGAGGCGATTCGAAAAAGCCCGTGTTCGTGGTGAAACCGTCTGAGTAGTGGCCGTCGGGAAGCATGAACTGTCCATGTACGGTGAAGGTCTGCCCGAGCACAGGATCCGGACTTACGCTCCCGCTCTCCTCAGTGAGCGAAAGGTCTGTATTGTCTCTGCCGCGGCTCGCGGCAAGCAGCTCATCGCTGAATCCAGCGCTCGTGTCGCCGTTTTCTCCCGTATCCGACGCGGTATCATCCGCCTCGGTAGACCCCGTGCTCACTCCGGGGCCCACGTCTGCGGCCGCAGCGAAAGAGTTCATCGCGAATATGGAACTCAGGCTCAATACCGCTAATATCAACGTCACAAACCTGTGCTTTTTTATCATAAAACTCTCCCAGATCCTTTTTGAGGACATTTTTTTCTATATCTATCAGAGCCTAAATAAAGCGCGGTCTCCTGTCCGCATAAGCCGCTCTCAGGCAAGAGGTGTCTTTGCTCGCCAACTCCCACCTAGCAATGGTAACGTATTTCCGGATAAAGGTCAATCAAGAATATCAAAACTAAATCTTACGTTCTTTGTCAGCTTTGTAAAGAAAATTTCATTTTTCCGGTCGTATAAAGAGCCATAACCTCCTAAGGAGGCCGTAGACGAACGGAAGCTTAAGCTTAAGGCGTATGAGGGCGCGCTGTACCGGGGGAAGTTCCTTTACGAATACCGCGTTCTCCTCTCTCTCTGTCACGGATAACTCTCCCTCGTTTATATCACATTGGAAACGTAGCCTTTCTATGGCTTCCTCTACGGCTTCATGATAAGCTCCGCCGCTGTCCCTGTCGAAGGCCTCATAAAGCCGCTTCATATCGCGAAAATGCCTTTCCCAACGTTCATAGAATTTTTCGAAGCTTCGATCCTCCATGACCGCGCTCCAAGACCCCGAGTTTCCGACACGGTAAGCCGACAAGGGCCTGTTGTAATAAAACACCTTTCCGTTGAGCGCCATGAAAAGCTGTAATGGTATATCGCCGACGGGACAATCATAATACCAGTCTGGAAGCTTTCTCGCAAGCTCCGTCCTAAAAAAGAGAGATGAGGTCGGGATATTTTTTGCTTTTGAGACGACCTGCTCCGTGCTTAGGATACAGTCATTTTTATAGGGGCGCAGATCTCTGAGCTCAGAAAAAGCGTCGTCCATGCGCACCAGCTTCGCCGCGTGACAGCACATAGAACACTCCGGATGGGCCTCCATAAATTCAAACTGCCACCTGAGCTTTCGCACATCCAGCCAAAGATCGTCCCCCTCGCACATGGCAATGTATCTGCCCCTTGCCCTCGGGAAGTTATAAACACCGCTTATGTTATGTATACCTTTGCTGTATTGGTTTTCACTCTGATACAGCGGCCTTATGATGTCCCCGTACCTTTCGACATAGCCTTCGATGATCTGCCGCGTCCCGTCAGTAGAAGCGTCATCATGTATGAGTATCTCATAGCTGAAGTTACATTCCTGTCTCAGGAAGCTGTCAAGAGCCTGTGAAAGATATTTTTCGTGGTTATAGGTTATGCAACAGATCGACACCAACGGCGTTTTTGTCTCCTCGCACCTTTCCGTCTCCTTTATATCATCATCTCGATCTTTCATCTCATAGACAGGGGCGTTTATGGTATTGTTGTCTCCTTTATCCATTATTATCTGTGAAACTTATGTCTATCTTCGGTATGATCTGAATATCTCTAGGCTACCGACTCATTCATCTTGAGGAGCTTCGCCGCCTGATCTGCCGTCGAGAGAGCGGTGATGAGCTCATCCAGATCCCCGTCTATGATGGGATCTATCTTATACAGCGTGAGCTTTATCCTGTGATCCGTGACTCTGCCCTGAGGGAAATTATAGGTCCTTATCTTTTCCGAGCGGTCTCCCGTGCCGATCTGCGAACGTCTGAGATCGTCCTCGGCGCTGTGTTTCTTCTCAAGCTCCAGCTCGTAGAGCCTTGCGCGAAGCACTTTAAGAGCCTTTTCCTTATTCTTAAGCTGCGATTTTTCGTCTTGGCAGGATATGACTATCCCCGAAGGATAATGAGTGAGTCTGACCGCAGAATCGGTAGTATTTACGCACTGTCCTCCGTTACCGGAAGCTCTGAATACATCCCAATGTATATCCTCGGGATCTATCACAACGTCCACCTCTTCCGCCTCCGGCATGACCGCCACCGTGGCCGTAGAGGTATGTATGCGCCCTCCCGATTCGGTCTCTGGCACTCTTTGCACCCTATGTACCCCTGACTCATATTTTAATTTGGAATAGGCCCCATGCCCCGCGATCATAAAGGTGATCTCCTTGAAGCCTCCAAGACCGTTTTCATTGAAGGACACGAGCTCCGTGCGCCAACCGTTTTTCTGGGCATGGTTCGTATACATCCTGTAGAGATCCGCGGCAAAGAGGGCCGACTCATCCCCGCCGACTCCGGCGCGTATCTCCATGATTATGTTTTTTTCATCATTGGGGTCTTTAGGTACCAAAAGGAGCTTAAGGCGCGTCTCCTGCTCTGCTATGAGCTTCTTGGAGCCTGACAATTCCTCCCTCGCCATGGCTTTAAGCTCAGGGTCTTTTTCATTTTCTAAGATCCAGAGTGCTTCTTCCTCGTCCTTTTGGGCTTTAAGATATTCGTTATAGGCCTCCACCACAGGTGTGAGCTCGGCCTGTTCCTTCATAAGACGTCTCAATTTTTCCGTATCGGAAACAAATGAGGTATCGGAAAGCTCCCGCATTATCTCTTCGTATCTTGAACGTATCTCATTGAGCTTATCGGATATTATCATATCTCCCCTTTACGACCCTGTCACAGCCGCTGTGATCCTTTACTGTCTGTACAGATGAAAGACCTCTGTCTGTCATCATACGGCTTACCGCCTCTCCTTCATCATGGCCTACCTCAAGGTAAAGCCCTCCGCCCTTTTTCAGATGGATCGGCGCATCCTTTATTATCCTTCTGTAAAACTCCAAGCCATCTATTCCGCCAAATAGAGCTCCATACGGCTCATAGTCTCTCACCTCAGGCGAAAGCTCCGCTATGACCTCAGGCCTTATGTAGGGCGGATTTGAGACTATCACGTCAAAGAGCACTATCTCATGCTCTCGCATGATGTCACGCATGTCCGAATATATATCCGAGTATGAAAACACGGGATATGGGGATCCGGGAAAAAGCAGGCGCCTGTTTTTTTCGGCAAGCTCCAGCGCTTCTTTCGATATATCCGTCCCTACTATCTTTTCGTAGCCTCCGTATCTATATAACGAGAGCGCGATGGCTCCCGACCCCGTGCAGAGATCCAGTACTGAAAGCTCTTTTTTTTCGTTTTCCGCGAGCACGAGCTCACACAAAAGCTCAGTGTCCTGTCTCGGGATAAGCGCGGACTCGTCTATCTTAATGCGAAGCCCCATGAACTCGGTATAGCCCTCGATATATTGGAGAGGCCTGCGCGAGGCCCTCTCTTCTATGAGCTCCAGATAACGCTCTGCGGCTGCGCCGTCTGTCACCTCTTCTCGGATACGCGAAAGGTAAGCCGCCGTATCGATCTCGAAGGCATCGCAGAGAAGGAGCCTTGCGTCAAGACTCGCGTCCTCTACGCCCGCTCCGATAAGCTTTCCAAGGCCCGATCTATAAAGCTCCGAAAATGTCATGAGCTGCCTTTTGCACTGTCAGCCGCGAGAGCTGCATGCGGGCCGTCTTTCTCCGCAGATATATCCGGAAAGTTCTCCGCCTCATAGGCGCGCCAATCAAATACGGCCTCCACCGCCTTTATCGCTACCTCGATCATGCTGTTATCGGGCTCCGCGGTAGTGAGATCCTGCATCAAAAGCCCGGGCCTTGAGATGAGATCCATGAGCGGATCGTCACGCTTTCCCTCGGCCATCAGCACCTCATAACTGACTCCGGCTATGACCGGGATGAGCAGGAGCCTGGATAAGAGCTTCATCAGCACTCCGTCCACTCTTATGACCATGAAAAAGACCATGCTTATGATCATGACCAGAAAGATGAAGCTCGTGCCGCAGCGTTTATGCCGTCTTGAGGATACGGCCACATTCTCCACCGTAAGAGGAAGTCCGTGCTCTATACAATTTATACATTTATGCTCAGCGCCGTGATACATAAAGGTGCGCTTTATATCCTCTGTCCGAGATACGATCTTTATATAGATGATGAAGATGGCTACCCTTACGATCCCTTCCAATATGGATAAGATCACGCTGTTTTTTATGATCTTCGAGATGAGGCTCGATATGAGCAGCGGGAACCACATGAAGATGACGAGCGCCATGATAAGGGCCAGCACTACCGAAAAGGTAATGACAGCTCCCTCAAGCTTATCGCCCAACCTCTTCTCAAGCCAGGCCTCTACGCGGCTCGGCTCACCCGCTTCCTCATCGTCCTCTATGAACTCGGCGGAGTACATGAGCGTCTTCATGCCGAGGGCCATAGATTCAATGAAAGAGACCACTCCCCTTATAAGCGGCAGCTTTGCCCAGCTATGCCGCTTTCCGAAGCTCTCGTATCTTTCTTTTTTCACGACGATCTCTCCGTCGGGCTTCCTGATGCCTACGGCCATGTCCTCGCCGTTCTTCATCATGATGCCCTCTATCACGGCCTGACCGCCTATGCCGCTGTATTTCATATATCTTTATGAACGCTTTATCTAAAGTAAAACATGAGGACCGAGCTTACGCCCGGCCCACTTGACATGACAAAAATATCAATTTGAACTTGTTCCGTATTTTCTGTTGAACGCCTCGATACGTCCGCGAGCTACGGCTGCCTTCTCCCTGCCTGTGTAGAACGGATGGCACTTGGAGCAGACCTCGACGGTGATCGTCGGCTTCGTGGATCCGGTCACGAAGGTGTTGCCGCAGTGGCAGGTGACCTGCGCCTGATAGAACTTCGGCTGTATATCCTGTTTCATATCTGTCTCCTCCTCTTGAATTACCTCTTTGAGAACTGAGGAGCCTTACGAGCCTTCTTGAGGCCGTACTTTCTACGCTCCTTCATACGAGAGTCTCTGGTCAGATAACCCTCTTTCTTGAGTACGGGCCTGTTCTCGCTGTCCTCCTGAAGCAGAGCGCGTGAAAGTCCGTGCCTTATAGCTCCCGCCTGACCGCTGATACCGCCGCCCTTGACAGTCACCTTTATGTCGAACTTACCTTCGTTGCCCGTGGCTACAAGGGGCTGACGAACGATGACCTTGAGCGTCTCAAGTCCAAAATAATCGTCCAGGGATCTGCCGTTGACTGTGATCACACCGGTGCCCGGCGTAACGAATACTCTAGCTACTGACTTTTTTCTGCGGCCTGTGCCGTAATATGTTATGGCTGCCATATCGTCTTATCCTCCCTCCCGATCATATCTTGAGCTCTTCGGGCTTTTGAGCCGCGTGTTTGTGCTCAGGTCCGCAATATACGAAAAGCTTCTTATACATCCGGTTTCCGAGCGCCCCATTGGGGAGCATACCCTTGACCGCGTGCTCTATGACTCTCTCGGGATGCTTTTCGGCCATCTCCTTGAGCTTCGTGAGCTTAACGCCTCCTACATAACCGGAATGACGGAAGTAGGTCTTTTGCTCCATCTTTTTGCCGGTGACCGCGAACTTCTCCGCATTTATCACTATCACATAGTCTCCGCAATCCAAAAATGGTGTATATGTCGGCTTGTGCTTACCTCTTAGGATCTTAGCTATCTCGGATGCGAGGCGTCCGAGAGTCTTATCGGTCGCGTCCACCACATACCACTTTCTCTCTATGGTAGAAGCCGTAGCAACATAACTTTTCATGTTGAAACTCCTGTTCATCATATAGAAATCGTCAATGTTTACAAAATGCATCGACCGGGGCTGAGGTTTCTGCATTATAAAAGTGCTGTTTTTCGTGAACAGCCCCTATATTATAAATAAATGCGACCTCAATGTCAACGCCTATCCTTCGATATTTGCGGGGCACTCGGCGCATTTTTTGCCTGTTTTCGCGGTAGAGGCAGGATCCGCGGGCCGCAGATGATATTTTTTATATAACAGCGAGATCCACTCCGCTATAGTCTATGCCCATAAGGCACAGTCCGTTCGCAGGAGCGGTCATGCCCGCCGCTCGTCTATCTCTCTTTTTCAATATCTCCTCTATATCGGAAGGCTTCCTTCGTCCCGCGCCTGCCTCGAGCGCCGTGCCAACCATTATCCTTACCATATTGTAAAGGAAACCGTCCCCGCGGATCCGAAGCTTTATGAGGCCCTTGCCGCCGCCTAAGCCGCTCTCATCATCTCGTGGCAGGATCAGTGAGGCCGAAAAGATATGCCTTACCGCGTCGCCGCCTCTTTTCAGCACCTGCGAATCGGGGTTTGAAAAAGAGGTAAAGTCATGCTCCCCTATCATATAGCCGAGCGCCTCGGCCACGGCGTCCGTATCTATCTCATAGCTATAGAAAAAGGCGTATCGCCTAAGGAGCGGATCCTCTACACGGGCGTTATAGATACTGTATTCGTAGGTCTTTATCCCCTTTTGTTTCCTCGGGTCGAAGTCCGCGGCACAGCCCGAGGACACCACTACGCGAAGATCTCTCGGAAGAAAGCTATCCAGAGCCAAAGAGAACTTCTCATCCGGGACGGAGCTATCCGTATCGAATATAAATACATTTCCGAGGGCGTGTACCCCGCTGTCCGTACGGGAGGCTCCTATAAGCTCCACATCCTTTCTAAGCAATGAGGAGAGCGCGCGTCTAAGCTCGCCCTCCACGGTGCGGACCCCGGGAAGATATTGGGAGCCGCGAAAATCCGTGCCGTCGTATGCGACTTTCAGCTTTATCCTTCTTACGCCGCTCATCCCTGTCTCATCTAAACAGCCTAAGTATCTCTTCCTTAGCCTCGGCCACCGTGCTCATGGTCTCATCCACATCGAAACCGTCTCGCCTTAGATCCGCGGCGAGGTAGGTGATCTGAGGAGCGGAAAGACCTATTTTTTCAAGCTCCTTATGGTGCTTGAATACCTCTTTGGGAGCGTCGTGGTATATGAGTCCCCCCTTATCCATGACGAGCAGAGTATCGGCATATTCCGCTACATCCTCCATGCT